>DUVG01000231.1 GCA_012841175.1 Clostridium sp. | reverse complement strand
CAACTTGAGGAATTGATCCATCTTCTAAAAATTGTATTTCTTCCATACAAGCTTGTCTGCTAAAATTAGTTCCATTTGTGTGTCTATGATAAAACACATACCATTTGTTATTTATTTCAACAATACTTCCATGGTTATTACCACCATAATACATAGGTTTTTGTGGAGGTTTATAGGAACTAATATGAATATCATTATTGCTTACAATTACCCCTCTGAATTTAAATCCTTTAGTAGGATTTTTGCTGGTAGCATAACATAATTCATGAAAAACAATTGAAGAATATATCAGGTAATAAGTATCTCCTCTTTTTCTAATTGATGGAGCTTCAAAAAACTCATGTCCTTCATAGCCACTACCTTTACTATAGGGCTCGCTTGGCAAAACAATAACCGGTTCTTCAATAATTGTAAGCATATCAGGTCCAAGTACTGTTGCCATAGCTCCAGATCTTGATCTGTCACCTGTAGGACAAAAACCAGTATAAAGATAAGTCCTGTCCCCTTCAGTAAGTACTGCTGGGTCAAATTGAGGCTCATCCCCTTCCCTCTCTCCTAAAATGGTCCCATCCTGATAACGTACATAGCCATAAAACTTGTAACTTCCTGCAGGTGTATCACAAACAGCAACTGAAACTATAGAACGTTTACTATCAACATAATATAAATAGTATCTTCCATCAGGTCCAACCGCCACATCAGGAGCGTATAAGCAACTATCACAATCTTCATTGTTTTCTACATCAGTTCTTTTATAAATAACACCTTCATAGCGCCAGTCTGAAAGATCATTAATGGGGGCAGACCAACACACATAGTCATTTAAACAATATGCATAACCATTAAAACGATCATGAGATCCATAAATATAAACTCTATCGTTAAAAACATAAGGTTCTGCATCTGGAATGTATTCCCATGATGGTAAATAGGGATTTACTCCTTGCTTTATCAATCTAAATAGCCTCCTTTTAATTTAATTCCAAAGTTTATAGTATAGCAATTTCAAGTATATGCCTTCTAATTAAAGTATAGTCCATTGTGTCAACTTTACCGTCTTTATTTATATCTGCACTTATAAATTCATCTGCTGTAAGAGGTTTTATTTCAAGCAAATGTCTTTTTAATAATGTAGCATCAGATGAGTCAATTTTTCCATCCCCATTTAAATCACCTAACTTTACTACATCTTCATCATCTTCTTCTCCATTTTCAAATGCAAACCAGTCAATATTTACAGGTCCTGAAAATACAAGATATAAATCATTTATTCCTGTAGCCCTATCAATACTACAAGTTTGCTCTTCGTATTCACCCCAATCTCCTGTAATTGCCACCTTCAATGTGCCTATAAGAGTACCTGTTGGACTATTTAGCCTCAATTCAATATTAGTGGCAAGCTCAGAAGCAACCATCCCTTTAAAAGATATTGCTCCCTTACCAAAGTTTACATTTTTATATACTGCATAATCTCCTCTTTCTATATATCCTAAACCATTTGAATTATTAGGAGTACCAATTATTTCAAGAGTTGAAGAATTATAACTACTATAATCTTCTGCTTCTATTCTAGAAAATGCATCTATTTCAGTTTCTTCCTCATCTTCCTCTTCATCATCATTTCCATTTGGGTCTTTTTCACCTTCTACAAACTGCCAGTAGTCAACGTTAAACAAATAATCAGAACCACTTCCTTTAAAAACAAAGAATACATCATGAACACCAGTTACATTATTAACACTGGTTTTTAAAACCTCCCATTTTTGCCAGTCACCTGTAGAACCTACATTGAGAGTACCAACAAGAGTACCTGTCGGACTGCCTAGACGTATTTCTATCTTTCCGCCATTTGTTTTAGATGCCACATTTGCTATAAATTCAGTTGCACCAACAGATCCAAAATCAACATTTCCCACGCCTATCCAGTCATCATTGTTTATATTTGCTACGTTTTGATTATAGACTGGCCCACCTGACGCTTGACAATCCTCAGTTGATATTCCTGCATTCCATGCAATGGTTTCTGCTTCATTTCTCTTGTAAGGGTCAAGATTTACAAGCTGTGCAACACCTTTAAAATTTCCTTGTACTTGTTTAATTGTCCCATCAGGATTCATTTCCATCTTATTTATATTTGGAGAGCGATAGCCTCTTCCTGCTCCTGTCTCTGCCAAACTTACAGTTTGAGAATGATATGCCACATACCACTCATCTCTAAATTTAAATGTGGTATGATGATTATTTCCTCCTACTCCAAAAAATACAGCAGGATTTCTTAAAAAAGTCCCTTTATAAGTAAATGGCCCCATAGGATTATCACTTATCATGTAGGCAATTTCACCTTTTGGATACTCCTGTGGATGTGTTCCTGCAAAATTAATACAATAGGAGTAATAATATTTTCCATTATGTTTATGTATTTCTGCAGCTTCAAAAAAGTAAGGTGCATCTATCCTTGTAGCACTACCTACTGTACTAATCATATCGTCACCTAATTTAATAACTCTACCTGTCCCAGGATTTGCGATAGACGCCGGATTGGTATCGTCCGGTATACCTCCTCCACAGTAAAGATATCCGCTTCCATCATCATCTACCAACACAGCAGGGTCAAAAAGCCATGTAACTCCAGACATTCCAGGAGTATTATGATCCACCAAAGCTTTTCCTAAAGGATCTTTCCATGGACCTATTGGGCTGTCTGCTGTAAGTACTCCAATACCAGCACCTGTATTTGCAAAATATAAGAAAAATTTAGGCTTGCCATTAATTATTTTGTATGTTGCCGAGGGTGCCCATGAACCCCATGCCCACTTTGCAATTCCCTTTCCGCCATTTAAACCATTAGCACCTGCTACTGGAATTGCACCATGATCCGTCCAGTTTACCAAATCGGCAGAAGATATGACATGTATTTTATTGAGGTTGCTAAATGAATTTTCAACAATTCTTCCATTACTGTATTCATAAGCATCGCTAGACATATAAATATATACTCTTCCATCGTAAACTATTGCATAAGGGTCTGCTCCTAGTTTGTGATCTATCAAGGGATTGGAATTTCCTATCTCTTTTGCTATCGGACTATTTACCCCATAAGATGTTATTGGTAGTAAACTGCTAAAGAGTAACACCACAAAAGTCATTAACACAACAGAAAGCATTTTCTTTTTCATAAAAATTCCCTCCTCCTACAAACTAATATTTAGATATTAAAGTTATTATTTTTTTGCAGGTTTAAATATTTCCTGCAAAAATTTATATAAACAATCCTTCCAAAAAACAAAATCATGTCCCCCTGAATTTAAGTACCACGTGTGAGGAATGTTTTCCTTTACACAGTATTCATGTACTCCTTCTGAAATATTTAATAATTCATCCTTGTCACCACAAGAAATCCATAGTACTTTTAAATCAGAAAGAATTTTTTCTTTATTAGCAAAAAGAATATGAGGAGGATTAGTATTAGGTGCTGGAGAAAAGGATCCTATATATGCGAAGTGTTCTAAGTATTTTAGTCCAAAATTTAATGCTTGTCCGCCACCCATAGATTCTCCTGCAATTGCACGGTTCTCTCGATGGGTCAGCACAGAATAATTAGACTCTATAAAAGGAATAAGGTTATCAAATAAATCATTTTGAAAATTATCAAATGCTTCCATTTTGTCTTTTGCAAAAACATCCCCTATTGCCCTGTCATCTTTCATTGCACGGCCATTTGGCATTACTATAATCATAGGCTCTAATTTGTTTTCTGCATATAAACTGTCAAAAATATTTACAACATCTCCACAATTAAGCCATTCAAGGTGATCTCCACCTATACCATGGAAAAGATAAAGAACATTATATTTATCACTGGTAGAATATCCCGGTGGTGTGTAAACCATCGCTTTACGATTAACACCAGTTGTAGATGAAAAATACTCTATTTCCTTACATTCTCCATGTGGAATAGCTGTTTTATATTCATCAAATCCTGTTATTGGTGAACCTGACACTGATAGTGATGGTAAAATTAATGGTGAAATCATTAAGTCTTTTAAAAATTTCTTCAAACTTTTCTTTAGCACAGAAATGTCTCCCCTCTAGGTTTTTATACCCATATATTTTAGACTTTCCATTTCATATGAATAATATTTATAATTTTTCTTCAAAGTGTTATTTTTTATAAGATTATATATTTATGATATCAATCCTATTTATTAAACTCTATGATTTTCTTTATAATATAATTGACTTTTTTTTTGATAAGATATATGCCACAATCTTATTAGTTTTGTAAAAATAATAGTTATTTCTCACTGTTATAAGGCTTATATCAATTAATACTCTGCTAGTTTTAATTTTTATAAATATAAAAATCTATTGACTTTGCCCCTAGGGAAAGGTATATAGTAATTAATATAGTAAATATTTAGATATAGATACTTATTTTTAAGGATAGAGGTGATGTTTTTGTTGTCTATTGGTGAGTTTTCTAAAATATGTAGGGTGTCAACAAAGACTCTTCGTTATTATGATGAAATAGGATTAATTAAACCTAATGAAATAAATACCGAAACTGGTTATAGATATTATTCTATTAAGCAACTAAAAAGTATTCTATTTATCAATAGATTAAAATCTTATTGTTTTTCTCTTGATGAGATTAAAGAAATAAAAGAAATTATGGAATTAGACAAAAGTCAATTTTCTGAAGTGCTTTATTCAAAATTTAAGTTGAAAAAAATTGAAATGGAAAAAAATTTAAAAGCTTTAGAGTATTCTCTTAATCAACTTAATGCTGATATGTCAAACCTAGAAAATAATATACCTATTATGTCATACCTTGATGATATAAAGGTAGAACTTGTTGAAACTGAAGCAATGAATATTTTATATTTACAAAAAACAATGAGTAAGGAAGACTTTTTTGAAGGATACGGAAGTTATTTTGGTAAATTGTATGAAAGAATTGCTTTGGAAAAACTCACTCCTGTTGGTAATCCAATGACCATATACCATAATTCCGAGTTTAATCCTGACGGAAATGATATAGAATTTGCAATACCTATAGAAGAATCTGTAGATGGAACACGAATTTTACCTGGCGGTCTATGTGCCAAATCTGTTTTAAAGGGTTCTTTTTTAGAATTATCTTCCCTATATATTAAACTTAGTGAATGGGTAGAGGATAATGGATATAAGTTAACTAAATCCCCATATGAAGTATATGTAGT
Source organism: Clostridium sp. (assembly GCA_012841175.1). GTDB lineage: Bacteria > Bacillota > Clostridia > Acetivibrionales > Acetivibrionaceae > Herbivorax. The sequence goes on along the minus strand of DUVG01000231.1, from coordinate 736 downwards.
AAATCCCAATCAAACTAAGTCCTCTGATGACTTAGTTACTGAAGTGTTTTTTTCTATTAAAAAAAAGTAGTATTTTTATAATTTATATGACTTATATAATAAATTATATCGAATATTACTTATGAGGGTTATCTAGCCAAAAACAATCCATTTATACACTTGTAGTGATTTTATATGTATATAATTTCAAACATCATTGCTATATTATTCCAATAATGTTTGAAAAAGTATAATAAATTTATTAAATTAAAGAGGAGGTTTTTAAATGTACAAGTTTAAAATTCAAATGGGAAAGGTGTTAATTTTAGCACTATTGATTTCCACCCTTATTATGAATGGAGGGGTTTTTGAATCAGTTGCCCAATCAGCCCCAATCAAAATAATGCCGGTGGGAGACTCATGTACTGCTGGTATGGGAGACCCTAGTTATGGTGGATACCGTACCGATTTGTATCAACACTATACAAATGCTGGACTCAATGTGGAATTTGTCGGTTCACAAACTGGAGGACCAAGTTCACTGCCTCAAAGAAATCACGAAGGACATTCAGGGTGGACAATTCCACAAATATCAAGTAATATTGACAGATGGCTGAGTACTTATAATCCTGATGTGGTATTGCTGTGGATTGGTGGAAATGACATATTTTTTGGCGGAGGTATTAATACTTCTGGACTTAGCAGTCTAATAGACCAAATTTTAAGATTCAAACCCGATATTACAATATTTGTAGCT
>DUVG01000230.1 GCA_012841175.1 Clostridium sp. | reverse complement strand
CCAGTAGAATATGATATTTACGGCAATATAGTGAAAAAGTAAATAATAAAATAACACCTAAGGGCTGTGGCAAATAGTTTTTTAACTACTTTGTGCCACAGCCCCTTTTATTTTCACATATTTTCTATATGATTTATTTTAAGACCTGTTTAGTAAAGTATTAGAAGTTTTACTAATTACTTTTATATAAATAAAAAGCATAATAAACAAAACCACAAAAAGAAGTAACATACCAGTACTCATTATACTTCGAAAAATTATATCTAGATGAAAAACCACCTCTATATACAGCATTTTTTCAAATACCCCTAAGGAGGCTTTAATTAAAATTGCTGCAAATAAACTTGCATAGACTATACTTACAACACCTATAAAAGCCAGCTCAGAAAACAAAATAAATGTTATTCTCCCTGGACTTAGCCCCATTGCTTTTAGCATACCTAAATAATTTCTTTTCTTATTTACATTAAAATATGTAAGAATAACCACATTCATAATTATAGCAAAACAAATAATAAAAGAAGCTAAAGTAAATATACTTTTTAAAACCAAGTTAATATTATTTAAATACATGTAAAACTCACAGGTACTACTGTATTCTCCCTCAATTCCTAAAGTTGATTGAATCTTATCATATACATTTTTTACATTGCTAAATTCCTTTACATTGACAATGATTTTGTCATAATCTGATACATTAAATGACTTTGTATTACTGCTGATTAAGATATGGGAAGAATCACTTCTTGATTTTACATTGAAAAATTCTGATGTAAATACTCCCACCAGATGATAATCTTTAAAAAGGTATATTGGGTTATTGCCCTCTACATCATAAATTGCCATACTTATTTTAGAACCTATTATTTTCTCCATATCTTCTTTTGAAAAACCGTACTTATCCAGCAATAACTCTGACAAAATCACTTGATTATTACCATCAAACTCTTTTCCAAATAAGAATGGTTTTTTGATTTTAGTTACATTAAAAAGCTCTTTAATTTCATTTTCTGAAACAGTGGGGTAATCTTTAGAATATTTATCAATACTAATATAATCACCTATTATCCTGTCATTTATGGAACTTTTGTTAGCACTATATTCCCTGCCATTTGTAATTAATTTTGTAAATCGAAATAAAAAGGCATATTCATTCCTTTTAGGAATATTATCTATGAGTTCTTCTGGAGAAAGGCTACTTAATAAATTAATATCCACAACACCTTCAATACTTTCTAACTTTTCTTCGGAAAATATCCCCTTTTTATCAGAAAGCTCTTCTTTTGGTATGCTAATATAACATCTGGAAATTTCTTTTTCATAAAGACTGGAAATTTCAGAATTAAGAAATAGTATGTATGAAACAGAGCATATTCCAATAAAACTTACAATTAAAAAGGATATTGCTATTTGAAAAGATACAGTTTTTTTTCTAATGATATTATATGCCGCCAATTTTATGCATTCTTTTATACTCACTTAAAAATTCCCCTTACTCTTTAGTTTAACTGTTTACAATCTTAACTACACTTAATTTATCAATTTTATTTAT
>DUVG01000229.1 GCA_012841175.1 Clostridium sp. | reverse complement strand
TAAGACACCTTTTTACTCCTTTTCTTTCTTCATCTGTAAGATTAATAACTTGTTCAAGTTCTTCTAAAGTTGTTATTCTATTGGAAATTTGCCATCTCCAATCATTCCATTGTTCCTCACTAACATTATTCCATATAGATATATTTCTATAGTTGTTTTTCATAACATGTCCTCCTATTTTATTAAAGCATTCTTGTAATAAATGTATTACATGCTTGTATGTATGTTTAATATCATTTTAAAAGTATCTAGCGATACAATTTCTCAAAAAACCCTATTAAAAATCAAACTAAGCTAACAGGTGATTTATCAACTTCCCTTTTATTGTTATCATATCTTTTTATCTTTTTCTTTCTCTCTTTCTCTAGATAACTTTCTAATATTTCTTGAAGCTTTAATACATCTGCCATTTCATAGTATCCAACCTTGTTATGTATAAACTCTATTGCTTTAATTACTCCTGGTGTAAAGGCTTGACGAGAAAAAGATTCATGGCTTATTTCAATTTTATCATTTTCTCCAACTATTAAAACTTCATGCTTACCCACTACCCCACCTGCACGTATTGCATTAATTTTTACTTCGCTATTTTTAGAAGAGGTATTTCCATTCAATCCTTTTTCTATTTCTCTTTCTATTTTTAATGCTGTGCCAGAAGGAATATCCTTTTTATTCTTATGATGAATTTCTGTAATTTGAAAATCATAATCATTTAAGATACTTGCAGCTAAGCGCGTTAGCAGCATAAGAACATTTACTCCTAAAGTTATATTAGGTGCATAGCAGATAGCATTTCGATGCTTTTTGGTAAGTAAAAATAACCTTTTTAAAGAAAAATCAGAAAATCCAGTGGTTCCTACAACCATATTTATCTTCATTTTTGAAAAAAACTTTGCATTTCTAATTGTTGCTTCTGGATTTGAAAAATCAACAACAACATCTGGTTTTGTCTTAAATATTACCTGCCTTAGATTATCTTCACTATCTACAATTACATTAGAATTATTGCAATAAATAATATCAGATAAAGGCTTTCCAGCTTTATCTCTATTACAGCTGCATATAACAGATACTAGTTTGATTTTTTTCTCTTCTAATAAAGCTTTTGCAATTTCTTTTCCTGTCCTGCCAAGCCCTACCAAGCACACTCTAATCAATTGACATCCCTCTTTTCATCGTTTTATTAAAATACTAAACCATATCCCGTCAAGTCAACCATCTTAAAGTGTGCCAATAATAAACAAATACAAAAGCCACAGAGAAACACCTGTGGCTTTCTAAAGCACCCACACATCTCTCTCAACGCCTACGAGGTTAGCTGACGGGTTTGGATCGAAAGAGTTGACCCTACTTAACATATGTTAAGATTCACCCCAAGATATGGTTCCCCCGTTCAATTTGATTAAGCGCTTAATACAAATATGAAGCTATCTTTATAATATCTATGCTTATTAATGCTAATATATTATATGCAATTGGGCTATTATTGATTATGTTTATTGGTGAAACATGCATTATTGTAGCTTTTTAAGATTCCTTGTTAACAAGGAGAAGACTTTTTCGTCCATTCTTCCTTATGGAATGTAAAGACGACAAAACATGACAATATAATATATTGATGTGAATTTTTATAATTTGTATCAACATTATCTAATTTGTGAAGATACAATGCATTTACAAAGCTATAATAAATAACAATAACTATTTAAAAATTCTTCAATTTTTATAGTAATCCTCATGCCTTATTAACAAAGTTGCCTTATTACATAGTGCTGTCCAGCAAGATTTACTGTATTCACCTCCATAGTTTGTCATTTTATCAAATTCAAGTACATGTGTCAATATACAAAAAAGCCTTTATTCACTGTTTATCGATAAAGGCTCTTCCTCAACACAAATTATAT
>DUVG01000228.1 GCA_012841175.1 Clostridium sp. | reverse complement strand
TATAATAATGATAACTAAAATAGAATCATTTATCAATACCAACTCTATATATAATTTATATTTTATTCTATTTCCAAACTTCCATTGGTAGGGAAAATTTGTATCCATGTCTGTCCAGGATTAAGTAAAATCTTATTCCCCTCTTTATCCAAATATTCAGTTTTTTCTGTTCTACTCGCCTTTGACCATGTTATTTCAATATATTTGCCATTTGTTATATAATAACCACTTCCACTACCAACAGTATTTACTTCTTGCCTTCCGGCATAGTCATCTTTTATAGAATAATTTCTAACCAACTGAATAATAATGTTTTTAGCAAAAAGTTGTTCTTCTGATACCCTTTCCATATGAGGTTCATCTTTTCTAAATCTAAAATAAACTCCCTTTTCAGCATCGTATTTATAACTAGCTGACATCACCCATGAATATTTTAAATTAATCTTTTCTGCTTTTTCTCCATTTTCCAACAAAACAGGTTGGTCAGAATATAAAAAAACAGGTTGTTTTTCTGTTGTAGTCTTAAATCCAACTTTTTCTACATAGTTTTTTACCTTTTCCATTGATGTATAACTATCTTGCCAATTGTATGGGTCATCTGTTATATCCCAGAAAACACCTGCTGCTCCATTTATATTATTTATCCCAAACCGTGGTATGTCACTTTGGGCCATAGGACTCCAACCTATGTGAACATAAATAGCATCATGTTCCATTGAATAATCCAAAAAATAATGCCTTGAACTTCTGACAGGTCCAATCATAGAGGGTTCCTGATCCCAAAAAACAGGCATAAATCTGGTTTCTCCTCCTTCAACAATAACTTCATAAACAATCTGGGCTAAATTAAGCCCACCCTGGGGTAAAACTCTAGGACCTGCATTGTCTATCATAACCGCATATGGTCTTGTCCCTTTAGAAGGCATTTTAAAGTTTTGCAATGAAAAATCTATTTCTTCTAATTCTTCTTCTTCCTCTTCTAATTCTTCTAAATTTTCTTCTACTACTAAAGGTGTTGGAGTTTCATCATTTGCAATTTCTACATTTGAAGCCTCATCACTTCCACAAGCATATAAAAATAATAAAATTAAAAACAAAAAAGAAATTACAATCTTCTTTTTTATAAATAATAAATTCCTCACATAAACACCCCACTATTTTATAGATAAAAGAGTTTAAGGGGCATACTGCCCCCTTTTCATTTTTAATTAATTATCTAAAAACTCAAACTCTTCCTCCATCCTGATTTTAAACTGTTCAAAAACAGCATCTAATTCATCATCATCTTCAATTGTTAAAAAACTGTCATCTCCATCTTCATTTCGTTCAATTTTTAATATTACAACTTCCTCCATACCGCTTCCATCATCTTCCTGTTCATAGGGTAAAAGAACAACATATTCACTTCCATTTAACTCGATAGTGTCTAAATGTTCAAATTCCACTTCTTCCCCATTTTCATCAACTAAAACTACCAAATCATCTCTTTCCTCTGTCATTGTAATTACCTCCATCATTTTGTTAATTTAAACATAGATTATATTACAAAATCTACAGGTTTAAGTAGTTTATTAATTACTCAACTTTCGCAGGACAATAATGAGAGTTTTTCCTTTAGGAATATGGGTAACGCATTAATAAAGTAGTCAATAAACTCACTTATTTGTTCCTTAGAAAGCATAAGTTTTTGTTGCAAAGCAT
>DUVG01000227.1 GCA_012841175.1 Clostridium sp. | reverse complement strand
GAAGAGTTCGTGAATACTCCGTATTTCAAATTTTTTGTGCGTTGGGAATAATTATAACACAGGAGGGTCGGCAATGAGTGTCGGCTTACTCGTTGTCCGTTTGTTGTATTGTTTCTATGTCTTTGGTCACCTGTCAAAATGGTTTACTTTTTCTGTTTTTCTGTCCGTTATTTTCTGTCGGGTCGTTGTCTTTTACGCTTGCACACAACGGTTGAGTGTATGATTTCGTAAGGGATTACGGACTTCAAACCTATCAAGTTATCACCAAAAATTGATGCGGGTGATAATGCTCGAAAACCTCTGAAACCCTTATGAATTAAACACATTGTTATGGGCTGGTTTTGATTATTTATATTTGTCAATAAATCATTTATTTTCTGAGAGTTCTTGTTCACAATATTCAATTTGAATTTTATATGAAAAGGAATTCAAACATTTGGTTCTAATGTCCCGACTTTTGTGACGTCCTTCATTACCTTGACACTCTGCTGAACCGTCTCTTTCCGTTTCTTTTTTATAGACCATATCACGGATAATTTTACCTACATTAAAACCACCGTTGTAACACCTTGGATTAGTACAATTCACATATTCACTTGTATTTGTCTTACCGTAGTGCGATATCCTACTTTCATTCATATATAATCCAATTTCTATTACCTCAATATTAATATTCTTTATTTCAGGAAAAGCTTTGTCAAATGTTGTTTTGGTTCCAAATACAAAGTTTGTTTCATCGAAGATGTCTTGAGCTTTTTTTTTCTCTTTCATATATTTTTAATCAAAAATTTTTATACTCTGGATTACTACTCCTGTCTGTATAGCTAAATACAGTACGTTTGGTAATTTGTCTCGCAACAGCTTTTAACTTGCCCATAACGTTTCGCAAGTAAGCGTATGTAGCCCTGTGTTGCGCCTGCGGCAGGACTATTACGCTTACTTGCTGTTACCCAACGTAATTCTATTTATTTTATTATTTTAAAAAATAAGCAGACTGTTCCCATTTAATAAAGATTATAAAGAAATATTTTCAAAATTATGTTTCACATTTTTTTTAGTATTGATTATTTCAAATTCTTTTCCTTTTATCTTCATTTTAATTTTTAAAAGTATTTATAGTTTATTTTTCAAGTTGTTGAATGGACATTCTTTTAAAAGCATGAGGTTAAAGTTTTTATCACAAAAACTATTTCCCTTCCCATGACCCTTCATTAGCAGAGATTTTTATCTTTGAAATATTAAAACTCTTTTTCCCATCAACTTCTGGCCATTTACCATACTTTGGAGATTTAAAACGTCTTATACTAACTTCTTTGGTTTCATTTGCTAATATCTCATCACGATTGTAATAATACTCAATTTCTGATCCTTCAGGAATTGCTACGATTTTTACATTTGTTAATGCAAATGCTTCGTTATTCGTAATTTCAATAGAAGACCATGTATTAGGGAATTTTCTTTGCTCCCAAACTTTAACTTCTAAATCTAAAGATTGAAAATCGCAGGATGTTAAAGACAATCCAATTAAGAAAAGCAACAAGATTTTTTTCATAATAATTTAT
>DUVG01000004.1 GCA_012841175.1 Clostridium sp. | reverse complement strand
TTTAAAAATTTTATTTTTTGTTAATTATAAAACTACATATAAATCTTTGTTCTAAGCCGTTAGAAGATTTTTTATGTCTTTTTTTTCGATTTATATATTGACAAATCATCAACACAAAACGTATATTGTATACAATAAAGTATAGAGGTGGTGGTATTTTTTGAAGCATCTGTTTATTCTTCTGTTTTTCATTCCTTTATGTATTTGCAGCATATATGATATAAAAAAGAGAATTATTCCTAACTATCTAGTGGCAATCATCTTATTAACAGGGATAATTAACAGCATAATGTACCATTCACATTCCCATTTAATATTAGGTGCTTTATTTCCCTCATTTCCTCTTCTTATACTAAGATTTAAATCAAAGTATCCTGGCTTTGGAGATATAAAATTGTTATCTGCTGTGGGAACATGGCTAGGCTGGACACTTAACTTTTATGTCTTTATATTAGCTTGCATTCTTTCCCTTGCTTTTGTTTTTATTTATAAACTCATTACAAATAAACAACTAAAATCAGTAGCTTTTGCACCATTTATTTTAATGGCAGTGGTTTCTCTTTATTTTTTCTATTAATAATATAAAATCTACTTTAGCTAAATATAGTTAATAAAGGACGGTTTTGCTGTATATATCAACAACATAACCGTCCTTTGGCTATTTTACTTCACTTAGGATTTTAAGTTGTTACCTTTATATCTTTAATAACATATAGGACTTGTAACAGTCACTTTATTACTGTAATCGGATATCCTTTCGCCCTTTTCGTCTACAATTGCCACATAATAATCATAGCTTCCCCATATGGAAATTGTATAAAACATATTAAATGGTGTTTCTGCTACCTTTATAGGCTCCCCTGGTAAATTGGAACATTTCATATATATTCCATAACGTGTACCTGGTGTTCCACTATAATCCCATTTAAATTTTACTATTAATCCTATGCTAAAGTATTCTCTAAAGTTTTTAGGTGCCTTTAGGTAAGTTTCAACAGTGACAGCATCACTAAAGGCTGTTATCCTGTTTCCATTTCCATCAATTAATGCTATGTAATAATCATATTTTCCTGGCAGACTCTCTAAAACAATTTGAGAATTTGTTGTCTCTGCTACCTTTTTAGGTGAATGTCCTGAACCTGTTTTACTTCTAAATATTCCATAATTACCTCCATCTATGCCATCCCATGCAAATTCAACGGACAAACCATCTATATTAGTTACTCTAAAATTGTCAGGAGTACCTGTTAAAAGTTCCACCGAAGTAAACGCATCTATTACAGTATTAACATCCTTATAGTCATAATAAATGCTCTTTCCACTTTTAATAGAATTATGTTTATACTGTTCATTATCAAATAAATTGACAACAGCAACAGCATAGCTTGCAAAATCTACTAATGATGACCTAGGCACAATATATCCATCAGTCATGGCACTATAAAATATATTTGCCAGCTTACTATAACCTATTCCTTCAATTTTTTTACCATTGTGGATACCACCTTCTGCAATAATATATGCTGCCTTTGTAATAACTCCTCCCCCGCTATGTGGTATAAAAGGATCCATATTCAAAACATCACTATACTGTGTAATTTCAGGATATGCAGCATTCCTCATGGCTTTTCCTGTATCCTCACCTATAATCCAATCTGACTCTCCTTTGCTTAAAAGATAGCTTTCCAAAGCATATTCACATATAACTGCAAATGTATCTGCCAATCCTTCATGTAAAATCATATTTTCCTGACCATTATTGTAGTTTAGTCCTTCATGAAAAAGCAGTAAGTGTGTAAATTCATGTGCTACAATATCTAGTGCTGCAGCTGTACTTCTTCCATCAGTAATTTCATTGCCATCTTCATCGACAGGTTTCCTGTTATAAAACCATATTTCACTATGATCTCCCCAATTGCCATATTGTTCAGCACGTGCATTATGAGGGCCAAACATTATTCTGCACCTTATTAGTCCCCCATTATCATCATAGGAATTTCGGTTAAAATAATCTTTAAAAAATTCTATTACTCCAGTTAAATTATAATGGGCATCCACTCCATGAGTAAGTCTACTCATTGCTACATTTGGATCTGCTTCAAAATGATTTTGTGTATTGCTGAACACTTGAAAATTTACTGCTTCACCAGTTTCAAAATTTTCATCTAAATTTATTAAATAAAACATCTCATCTTCTTCAGCCATTTTTAAATCTTCAATAAGCCCAAATTCGCCAACTCCTGTTCCATAAACAGATGTTTTTACCCTTGTTGAGGATTTTTCTACATTAACTACATCTAAATTTTCTGCAGTAATATAGTATGTAAAACTGTCAGGTTCTGGTTCTGATACGCTTATTACAACTTTATACACATATTCATAGATATCTTTTACAGGATAGAGAATTAACTGGGGTTGAGACATGTTAAAAACAGAAATTTTTTCTTCTAATTTTTGTTCTAAATTGTTTTCTATTAAATTTATAATTTCTTTTTCCGGGATTTTTATAGACACGCTCTTTTTAGTTGATTTATTAATATTTCCAACGTTTTTTCCAGATATCACTTCAAGAACACCTGCATTGTTTATATGAAAATTTCTCTCACTTCCATACACAGGCACTCCCTCTACTACCTGTATTGTTTTTATAACTGTTCTTCCCATTGAATTTGTAAACTTTTCAATAATTTCAAACTCTAATTCCTCTTGTTTTGTTTCTAGATTTTCAAAATTTTTAGCATAAACTTTTTTTACTATCTCCTCTGGCAGCTCATCTGACTTTTCAGTTAATTTGCCTGAAATAAATGTTATTTCATCATCAGTTTTGTTCATTAAAGCTATTTTTGGTACAAATTCATCAGTTTCTTCTGCATTACCATAACTAATAGTAGTTCCACTTGCAATAATACCCACCAACAAAATAATACACAGAACTTTTGCTAAACCTTTCATTTGTAATACCTCCCTAATTTATATTTTATTGTATACTGCACATTTTATTTTTATATGTTTTATGTTAACTAGTGGGTTAAATAGTATAAATTGCACAATAGCTTTTTATATATTTTATCAGTTAAAATACATTTCGTAAATAGAGAATAAAAATACCATTAGTCAATTTTCCCATGACTAATGGTATTACATTTCACTAGATATCCCCTTATTTCATTTAGTATATTAAAATTTTTCTATACCACTTCTTTTCCATTTAAAAATTTAAATTGAGACATAAAAAGTTCATAATACATGCCTTTTTTCTCTATAAGCTCATCATGATTTCCTTCTTCTTTAATCCCTTTATCATCAATAAACATTATTCTGTCTGCATTTTGTATAGTTGAAAGCCTGTGGGCAATTACAAAAGATGTTCTGCCTTCTAAAAGTTTTTGTATTCCTTTTTGTACAAGCTTTTCAGTATAGGTGTCAATACTAGCAGTAGCCTCATCTAGTATAAGTATCCTAGGATTTGCTAAAAGCACTCTTGCAAAAGCAATAAGCTGCCTTTGCCCTGCTGATAACCTAGAACCCCTTTCATTTACATCTGTATCATAGCCATTTGGTAGTTCTACAATAAATTCATGGGCACAAACTGCTTTTGCCGCCTCAATAATTTCTTCGTCACTTGCATCTAGTTTTCCATATCTTATATTTTCCTTCACCGTTCCCGAAAAAAGAAAGGTATCCTGAAGCATTATACCTAGCTGACTTCTAAGACTTTCTAAGGTTACTTTGGTTACATCCATTCCATCAATTAAAACTTTTCCTTTTGAAGTTTCATAAAACCTGCTTATAAGATTTATAATTGTGGTTTTTCCTGCTCCTGTAGGTCCTACTAAAGCCACTGATTCTCCTTCTTTTACACTAAAGCTTACACCCTTTAGCACTATTTGGTCTGCGTCATATCCAAAAGTAACATTTTCAAATTCTACTTTTCCTTTTATTTCAGGCATTGTCACAGCATTTTCACAGTCTTTTATATCTGGTTTAATGTCCATAATTTCAAATATTCTTTCCGCACCAGCCAAATTTGTAATGAGTATATTATAAAAATTAGATATATTCATGATAGGCACCCAAAACATTGATATATAGCTTGTAAAAGCTACTAAGCCACCTATGGTTATTTCACCTGCATTTAAAAGTCTTAACCCATACAAAAAGACCAATACCGTTCCACCACCCCAAGACAATTCCACCAAGGGCCAAAACATATCATTCATTCTTACAGCTCTAATAAATGAATTTTTATGTTCATCTAAAAGTTCTCCAAAAATTCTTTTGGTTTTTTCCTCACCATTGAATCCTTGTACAACTCTTATTCCTGAGAAAATTTCATGGCTGTAGGCATTTAAATTAGATGATTTTTTCCTCACTATCTGCCATCTTCTCCTGGATACTATTTGAATCATAAACATTAAAACAAAAAGTATGGGAAGTGTGCTAAAGGAAACCAATGCCAATTTATAATTCATAGAAAACATTATAACAGCAATTACCACCATTTTTATTAATTCTGGAACAAGATTTGTAATGCTATTTGTAAAAAGGTCATATAATGAATTTACATCCCCTACTATACGTGCTAATATCTTTCCTACAGATCTGTTGTCAAAAAAATCAAAGGAAAGTTTTTGAATATGGTTATAAAGCTCCTGTCTTAGAGAAAAAAGTATTTTATTAGACACCCCTGCCATCATAAGGATTCTATACTTTGCACAAATCATGGCAACAAGATTTGCAATACCCATAATAGCCCCTAATATTAAAAGACCTTTTACATTACTATTTGCAATATATGTGTCAATTCCAATTTTCATAAAATAGGGATTTAAAAGCTCAATAAAAATCACTATGGCTATTAAAAATAATACCTTTAAAACTGTTGAAGTATAAGGCTTAAGGTATGAAAACAGCCGCATTACCACTTTTATATTTATAGTTTCCTTTGATTTTTCATCTTTTCTAAAATTGTTAACAGACATTATACCACCTCCCCTTTCTCGTAAAACATCATTTTCCCAAGCTGATTTAAGTACGTATCATAATATTTGCCTTTTAAATCTAATAGCTCCTGATGCTTACCTCTTTCAACTATTTCTCCGTCTTCAAAAATTAATATTTCATCTGCATTTTTAACTGCAGAAATCCTATGGGCAATAATAAATTTAGTTACATCCTTATATTTATCAAGAGCTTTTTGTATTTCTTGTTCTGTCTCCATATCAAGGGCTGATGTAGCATCATCAAGTATTAATATTTTAGAATCTTTCATAAAAGCCCTGGCAATTGATATTCTCTGTTTCTGCCCTCCTGAAAGTCCCACACCTCTTTCTCCAACAACAGTATCAAAGTTTTGGGGCATTTCAGATATAAAATCATAGGCTTTAGCAGCTTTAGATACAGAAATAAGTTTTTCATCAAATACCTCCTTTACCCCAAACTTTATATTTTCTTTTATTGAATCTGAGAACAAAAACACATCCTGCATAACAATTGAAATTTTGCTGCGTAAAAATTTCAAATCCATATCTCTAACATCAATACTATTTATCAGAATATTCCCTTCCGATACATCATAAAATCTTCCAATTAGATTTATTAAAGAAGTTTTTCCAGAACCGGTAACTCCCATTATAGCAATTGTACTCCCTGGTTTTGCATCAATATTTATATTTTTTAATACTGGTGTTTCATTGTATTTAAATGATACATTTTTAAATACAACATGCCCATTAAATTCTTTAGGCTCTATTGGGTTTACAGGATTTTTAATTTCCGGCTGTTGTTGAAATATTTTTTCTACTTTTTTAAGAGAAGCATAGCACTGGGAGATAATATTTGTAAGCCATCCCATCATTCTCATAGGCCATATCAACATAAAAATATAATTGCTAAAGGCCACTAATGTTCCTAAAGAAATCTCCTGACCTATTACCAAAAAACCACCAACAGTAACTACAATAACCACTATGAAATTTGACAAAAATTCTATTTTAGGAAAATACTTCCCCCACGCTTTTGCCTGTTCCATATTAAGTATGTAATTATGTCTATTTTTCTTTAAAAATTTACTTATTTCAAATTTTTCCCTGGCAAAAGCCTTAACAAGACGCACTCCTGCAATATTCTCCTGTGCAGTTGTATTTAAGGCGGCTCTTTGATCGCTTATCTTTCCATAAACTTCTCCCACTTTTCTTTCAAGTTTAAAAACAACATATGTCAAAGCAGGCATTACCAACACAGTCAAAATTGCCAATTTCCAACTAAGTACAAAAAGAATCACCGAAGCAACTATTAAATATAGACCTTGCTCAATACAAAGCATTATCCCAAATGATATGGCATGTAAAATATTTTCTGTATCATCCTTAATTCTAGACATAAGTTCACCAGTGTTTGTCTTATCAAAATAACTAAATGATAGTTTTTGAATATGATTAAACATATCCTGTCTTAAATTTACAATTACTTTAGCTGCTGAACAATCAAATGAATACTCTTTAATATAGCAAAAAATTGCTCTTAACACTGTAATAACTATAAGAGCTGTTATTATCTTAGAAAACAAATGAGTTTCCTCACCAATAATAACTCGGTCTACAATGGCACCTATCAAACGGGGATTAAACATATCTAGAGCTATACTTGAAAACATCATCAGCAATGCCAATATATAAAACCATAAATATTTTTTCATATACAACGCCAATCTTTTCAAAACCTTTGACCTCCTACCTTAACTACTTTGCCTGATTAAAAAAGTTTACACTATGTAAAGTCCAATTGTCAATTGGTGAATAACAGTAATAATCGCACCACCTAAAATTGCATAGGAAAAACGGAAAATACCTGATTTTTCTCCCCCAAATTCCTGATATTTTTCAAATTTCATTAAAATAAATGAATTTCTTAAATACAAAAAGAGTTTTTTGAATCTTTCAAAAAAATTTTTTCTTTTAATCATTATTAATAGTGCTAAAAATGCGCCAAACAAAAAAGAGTGTGCCATACAATAAATTCCAAATTCCATTCCCATTATAGCACCAATTGCAGAAAATAATTTCACATCTCCAGCCCCTAGAAATCTTAAAGCATAAAGTAAAAATAAAGTTATAAAGGGGACAATTGTTCCAAAAATAGAATCTTTTAAACCTCCTGTTCCTGATATTATTAAATTTATTAAAATACCTGATAATATAGCTGGATACACTACAAAATTTTTGATTTTAAAATACTTATAGTCAAAATATGCTGACAAAACTAAAGTTATAAAAAGTACTGTTAATTTAATCGTCATAAGATATTAGCCTCCCTTATAATTTATTTTATTATGAAAAACCTGAGTAGATTAAAGACAAATAAAATACTGCTTAAAGCAAGAGCTGAAAGGCATTATGTCAAAACAAATAACTATACTATATAATACATAAATTATACTATTTTAAAATAGCAGTTGTCAAAATACCTGTTTTCTTGATAAAATAGTATATAAGAGTATTATTTAAATTCTATATATTCAAATCAAACTGTTCACTTAAAAAGGAGGAGCCCTTCTATGAATAATTTCTACAACAAAAAGCTAGAAATTAACTATGAAAGTAATGCTTCTGGCAATTTTCTTGTAATAAGTGTAGACACCTCTGAAGATATACACGAATATCAAATAGGTATTTTAGCAAACAACCCAAATAAACACATTCTGCCTCTAGACATAAGGCAAAAAGATGATAAACATAATTTGTACTATAATATAACCTCTAAATTATCATTGTCCCAGTATCTTAAGCGCAATAAAATAGATAAAAATAGTTTTATTGCAATTTTTTTAGGTATCACCAAAACTATACTAGCTTCGAAAAACTATTTGTTTTCAGAAAAGTCATTTTTATTAATGGATGAATACATATATATAAATCCAAACAATTTAGAAATTTCTCTTGTTTATCTTCCATTTAATGCAGATGAAAATTTGAACATTAATTCTATATTAAAGGAGTTTGCCAAAAGCTTTATAATTAACAGTGCAAATATAGATGAATCTAGCAATGATAATTTTATTAAGCGAGTTATAAATATCCTTAATCTCGATACCTTCAATATATTAGAATTTGAAAAACTTTTAAATGAACTAGGTCAAAATAAAGTACAAAAAGTTAACAACATCACACTTAATAATTCTGATACACCGGTTAATGTACCTCCTAAACCTGAAAACAATAATTCATTTTCTCCACCTTCAACCAAACCTGATATACCCGTTGATATACCACCTAAAAAAGATAATTTAAACATTCCTCCAGCACCTAAAGTTCCCAGAGTAAAAAAACAAAAAAATAAAAATTCAGCAAGTATTTCTGACAATAACCAGCTAAAACTAAAATATAAATCTAATGCACTTATACTGGGCATTGTATTGCAACTCATAATTGTAATTGGGGCTGTCATTTTACTGACATCTGGTGCTCTAGATTCTTTAGGAAATGATATGGGAACAAATATAGTTGCTATTGTTATTTTAGGAGGGGCTGTAAGCCTCCTTATATGGAAAAATATTTTAAACAAAAAAAATACCGCTGAAGATGTTTCAACTAAAAAAACACCTCCTGTAAAACCAAAAGTTAACACAAACAAAAAAGAAATAATTTCTTTCTCACAAAATAAAAACAGCCCAATAGAAAACATTCAACTAAATACATTTACCACCAATTCCTTTAACTCTGATGAAACAACATTATTATCCCCGAATAATCCAGATGACACTACATTGCTTAGTCCTCCAAAAACTTCTCCACCTTATTTACAATCAAATAGGAATGGTGTAATGGAGGAAATTAAAATAACTAAACCTGAATTTGTAATTGGGCGGTTAAAAGACCAGGTTGATTATATAACTGAAAACAAAGCAATTGGGAAAGTGCATGCAGAAATAATAACAAGAAATGAAAAATACTATTTAAAAGATTTAAATTCAAGAAACGGAACATATCTCAATAATGAAAGATTAAACAGCAATATAGAATATGAAATAAAAGACAATGATGTAATTGTTTTTGCAAATAGTAAATACATATTCAAAGTCCCTTAAAATAATTTTTTATCTTTAATCAAATGCTGTTCCCTATTAAGGAGGGCTTATGAGCTACATATCTTTTAACATAGGTGCAATATGTGATGTGGGAAATGTTAAAGAAATAAATCAAGATAATTTGCTAGTCAAAATTGGCGAAACACATTTTGGAGAATTTGGCCTTTTTGTAATAGCAGACGGAATGGGTGGACTTGCTGCTGGAGAGGTTGCAAGCAGTATTATTATATCTTCCTTTAAAAAATGGTGGGAAAAAGATTTATCATTATTAGTTAACACCAACAATTTTAGTT
>DUVG01000226.1 GCA_012841175.1 Clostridium sp. | reverse complement strand
ATGTTGAGGTTTTAAACCAAACTTATTCTACCATTATTACTATTTTATTTTGTATTTCTTTATCAACCTTTGTATTTATATTTACATTTGTTAGGTTTAATTTCCCACTTATAGCTTTAAGTGGAATCACTCTTTTTTCAAGCCAGTGGATGTTTGGCTTTTTTATGGACGAAGCATATATAGCTTTTTACACTTTTTGTGTTTCGGTATTAATGTATTATTTTCTTCACATTTATTATAAAAAGTCAAAAGAAGATGCAAATAATATTATAAAACTTCCCGGGATTTTTGCTTTTGCACTTCCAATATGCATATTGATAATTTTTTTAACTAGTTTAATACCAGTAAGTTCTAAACCTATTGAGTGGAAGTGGATGGACAGTAAATTACAAAAAGCATATAACAATTTTACTTTTAAATTTGGAAACAAAGGTAAACTTGACAATATTCAAGAAATAGGGGTGTTTTCTTTAGCATCTATCGGTTTTGGAGACAGTAATTCATTAGGTGGAAATATAAAATTAGATGACACAAAAGTATTAGAAGTTGAGTCTGAAAAAAGAATCTATTTAAGAGGTCGTTCAAAAAACTATTATGATAATAATAATTGGACTTTAGTTTATGAAACTACAATGGAGGACAATTCACAAAAAACCAATAATAATACTAAAAAAAAATATTATACTTCCCCAAAAAGTTTATATGGTGAAAAACTTGTTGCACTCCTTGATATGGCTTATCCAAATTCTTCTAGCCAACACTCTGAGTTTTTTGACGATTTTTTATCTGTTCTTAATATAAATGTTACTTATCATAATATAAATACACCTACTATATTTACACCTTTAAATCCATATGTATTTGATTTTCATGATACCAACATCAAAAATGACGGAATTCATATTGACACAGAAGATACACTTATTTACCTTAATCCTCTTGAAAAGGATTTTTCCTATTCGTTAGAATATTTGTTTTTTGATACAAATAGTAATGTTTTTGAAAATACGTTAAGACAAAGTTATCCTGACTTTTATGCCACTAAACTGAAAAAAATATTAAAAGAAATGAGTGACTACATTATAAATCACACTTCTGATTATTTTGAAAAAAATAATGTTTTAGATATAAATGAAACTCTCCCAGACGCTTTTCCTCAAAGCTCCAATTTTACTACACCTCAGTACCATGACCATTTAGAAGCATACAAATCAAGTAATGATGTGCTTTTAAAATATGTTGATACAAGCCATATGTCTGATCTGGAATTATTAATAGCTTCTTCCTTTACAAAGCTGAATGAAAGTGACTTAAGCAATCAAGACATAAGATATTATGTTTCCAGCAATTCTAGCTTAGAATACATATCTGAATTTACAAATCTTATTCACCAGTACTTGTTTTCAGAATTTAGTAGATATAACTTTGATTTTTTGTTCTTTACAAAATACGTCTTATCTGTAAATAACGCGTTACAAGATTTAATGTATGAATACTATACCTACAGACTAGCATTGGTTTATACAGATTTTGTTTATAATAATTATACATTTGTACCAGGCAGCCTTCCTGACAGAGTACAAGAACTTGCATATGAAATAACAAAAAATGAAGAAAACAATTTTGATAAAGTAAAATCATTAGAAACTCACCTTGCTCAAAATTATTATTACACTTTAAGTCCTGGAGATGTTCCAGAGGGTAGGGATTTTGTAGATTATTTTCTTTTTGATAGTAAAGAAGGATATTGTACTTATTTTGCAACATCTATGGCTATCCTCACAAGGTGCATTGGGATACCATCAAGGTATGTAGAAGGCTATAGACTTCCCTATCTTCCAACAGAAGGCAACTTATATGAAGTTAGAAATTCTGATGCCCATGCTTGGGTGGAAGTATTTTTTGAAGGGGTTGGATGGGTTGTTTTTGAACCAACTGCCATTTACAACTATACTTTTTACAATCCAGGTTCAACTCCCCCGCCTTATTTATTACAGCAGACGCAACAAGGTTACAGACCTAGCAACTATCAACCTGGAAATTCTAGTGGCACAAACAGAAAACCTACTATGCCAAATGAAGAAACCCCTCAGCCACTAAATATACGCCTTATTTTAACCATATTGTTGGTTGTGGCAATATTCCCTCTTATTATCTCTTTGAACTTACTTATACGAAAAATAAAACTTAAGAGAATCTATAAATTAAATGCTAGAGAGTGTGTAATTAAACTATTTGAAAAATATCTAAAACATCTTAAAATTCTAAAAAAACCTGTACTGGATGGAGAAACACCTTTTGAATATGCCAAAAGAATAGATGCCTATGGGTGTTTTCACCCCTATAGTTTTAGTGAAATTACAACTTTATTTGTCAAAGCAAGATACAGCCAGCAAGAGATAACCGAGGAAGAAAAAGAAATAGTATATAATTTTTACAAGCATGTTTTAGATGCAACCCGTAAAAAATTAAAGTTTATATATTTTTTCACAACATTTTAGCATGGGGAGTTTACACCTTCTGTTTATAACTTTTACAAATTTTAATGATAATGACTTTGTATACAAAAAAATATTAAAATAGTTAAAATATATTGATTTATTTCTAGATACTTTTATAATTGTATTATGACAAATCTTTTATGTTTTAAAAAGGAGGTCCTAATGGATAATTCAATTGATATATTAAATAGGATTGTAACAAATGTTGAAAAGGTTATTGTGGGTAAACGAAAGACAATAGAACTTATACTTATGTCATTAATATGTGACGGACACGTTTTGATAGAAGATGTTCCTGGTGTGGGAAAAACCAGCATAATATCTTGTCTTGCAAAATCCATAAATGCTTCATTTAAAAGAATTCAATTTACACCCGATGTTCTTCCTTCTGACATTACAGGTTTTACAATGTACGATCAAAAAAAAGGGGAGTTTGTATTTCATCCAGGAAGTATTATGAGCCAAATAATACTTGCAGACGAAATTAACAGAACTTCACCTAAGACTCAAGCTAGTCTTTTAGAAGTAATGGAAGAAAAACAGGTTACCGTTGACGGTGTTACTTATAATATGACTAAGCCTTTCATGGTTTTAGCTACCCAAAACCCTGTAGAATATCTTGGTACATATCCTCTTCCTGAAGCCCAGTTAGACAGGTTTTTAATGAAGGTTTCCATTGGATACCCTGATAAAGGAGAAGAAAGCTATATACTCTCCCGTTTTCAAAAAACAAATCCTCTAGATGAGTTAAAACCTGTTGCTCAAAGTGAGGATATTCTTAAAATTCAAGACAAGGTAAAGCACATATATTCAGATAAAATTATAAATGATTACATTGTAGAAATTGTTAATGAAACCAGGACTCATCCATATATATATTTAGGTGCAAGTCCTAGAGGTTCTCTATCATTATTTAGAGCTTCACAGGCATGGGCTTTGTATAATAACCGGACCTATGTAATACCTGAAGACGTAAAATACATGGCTGTACCAGTTTTATCTCATAGAATTGTTATAAAACAAGAAGCAAAACTAAAAAAATTAACCCCTGAAGAAATAATTGATTCAATTTTACATTCCGTAAGGGTACCTATGGTGGATAATTATGAAAAGAAATAGAATTTTATATTTTAGCCTTTTTACTTTGGCTTTGCTTTTTGTATATTTTTATGGTGGCAAGATTCCCTATATGTTTTTTTATGCTGTCCTTATTACACCACTGGTTTCTATACTTCTTACTACTATAGCTTTTTTTAGATTTACTTACTTTGAAGAAATTGACAAAATAAGCATTGTAAAAGGAGAAGAACTCAATTATAGTTTAAATATATACAATGAAGATTTTTTTCTTTATCCTTATATCAACCTAACTTTTTCAACTGGAAATGTCTTTTTAGGAAAGCAACTTGAAAAACAGAGTTTTTCTATGTTCCCATTTTCCAAAAAAACTTTTCAATTTAAAGCTGTAGCTAAATATAGGGGTGAATATGAAATAGGTATAAAGTCTATAGAATTTGAAGATTATCTGGGAATTTTAAAATTAACACACAAACCTCAAAGTTCTAAAGTTATAAAAGTGCACCCTCGTATAGTAGAATTAAGTGGTATCAAATTAAAATCCATGCTTCTTTCAGAGTCTCATTCTATACCTAATACCCTGTTTGAAAGTACAAACACCATGTCAGATATTAGGGAATATATATATGGGGATAGTATTAAAAGAATACACTGGAAGCTTTCTTCTAAAATGAACAAATTACTGGTGAAAAAATTTGATGCTACATCCAAATCTAATTCTGCTCTTATATTGGATTTAACAAAGCTTAGTTATTCACCTGAAGAAATTCTTTCAATTGAGGACACTCTTATTGAATGTGTTGTATCATTTGCATATTACCTTTTAGGTAGCTGGGCAAATATAAGTTTGATTTACTATAAAGATAAGTACACAGAAATTAAAGCTCAAAATATCCTTCAATTTCAAAATATTTATGATATTCTTACTAGAATAACATTTACCCAGGATGCAGTAGAGGTTAAAGACTTGCTTTCTATGTATGTTCAAAATAATAGTTTGAAAAAATCAAATATTTTGTTGTTTACATCATCTGTTAATAGCGATTTGTTTGATGAATTATATAAAGCAACTTTAGCTGGTTTTGATGTTAATTTAATATATGTCTCTAAAAATGGTGAAAACGAACCCTATAATGAAGAAAATGCCAGAATGCTAAAAGAACTTCCTGAAATAGGGGTTACTGCCTATAAAATAAGTGTAGAAGATGATATTAAAGAAATTTTTTGTTCTTAAAGAATATACAAAAAAGCACCTGAGTTTTTTTCGGTGCTTTTTTGTTATCTATAATATTTATTATCAAAAATTAATATAAAGGATATTTTTTACACAAAGTTCCTACTCTTTCTTTTATAATATCTTTTGAATTATCAAAATCAGTTAGAGTAAGATTAATAAGATCTGCTATCTCCTTCATATCCTCTTCCTTCATTCCCCTTGTTGTCACAGCTGGAGTTCCTATCCTAATTCCACTTGTAATAAATGGACTTTGGGTATCAAAAGGAATTCCATTTTTGTTTACAGTAATATAGACCTCGTCCAACATATTTTGAGCATCTTTACCTGTAATGCCTTTATTTCTCAAGTCCACAAGCATCAAATGGTTGTCCGTTCCTCCGGATACAATATCCATTCCTTTTTCCATTAATGAATTAGCTAAAACACTTGCATTTTTAACTACTTGTTCTTGATAATTTTTAAATTCATCTGTCATTACTTCTTTAAATCCAACAGCTTTTGCTGCTATAATATGCATTAAAGGTCCACCCTGTATTCCAGGGAAAACTGCCTTGTTAATTTTTTTAGCAAATTCTTCTTTGCAAAGAATCATACCACCTCTAGGGCCTCTAAGTGTCTTATGTGTGGTGGTTGTTACAAATTGAGCATACGGAACTGGATTTGGATGAAGCCCTGCTGCAACAAGACCTGCAATATGTGCCATATCAACAAGTAAATATGCTCCCACTTCATCTGCTATTTCTCTAAACTTTTTAAAATCCAATATTCTTGGATAAGCACTTGCACCAGCAACTATCAATTTAGGTTTAGACTCTAAAGCTGCCTTTCTTACCTCTTCATAATCTATTCTATAGTCATCCTTACTTACACCATAGGATACCACATTAAAATACTTACCTGACATATTTACAGGGCTTCCATGAGTTAAATGTCCTCCATGTGAAAGGTCCATTCCTAAAATAGTGTCTCCTGGGTTTAATACTGAAAAAAACACTGCCATGTTAGCTTGTGCTCCAGAATGAGGCTGGACATTAGCGTGCTCTGCTCCAAATATCTTTTTTGCCCTTTCAATAGCTATATCCTCAATAACATCTACATATTCGCAGCCACCATAATATCTTTTTCCTGGATAGCCTTCAGCATATTTATTTGTAAGAGGTGTCCCCATTGCCTCCATAACCGCATTGCTTACAAAATTCTCAGATGCTATAAGCTCTATCTTATTTCTCTGACGCATAACCTCTTTTTCAATTTCCCCTGCAATTTGGGGATCAATTTTATTTATTTCATTTAAACTATACATATAAAAAACCTCCTGTAAAAATAAAAGCTTAAAGGCTATCAAGAAAAAAAACCACCAAAGTGGATTTTCTTCAAAATAGCACTAAATTAATAATAATAATAATTTATAACAATGTCAACTTTCTTTTTGCTCCTTAGCTATATAATATTGCTCTCTTGCCATTTCCATAATAACTTTATTCTCTCTTGCTTCTTGAGAACTTACCAATCTACTAAACCACTTAATGGCTTCTTCATAATTTCCAACACGCCTATTAAGTTCTGCTATCATGTACATGCAGGTAAACTTGTCCATCTTACCTACAGGAAGTTCTTCTTTCTCATAGATTTCATAATAGAACTTTAATGCGTGTTTTAAAAATTTTTCTTCTCTTTCATCTTTTAATATTCTATAAAGCCACGCTATTCTTAAACATACTTTAGCATAATCACTTGGCCTAGAATCTATTGTTTGAACATTGTAAAGTGCTAACTTAAAAGCTTCTAAGGCTTTTTCTATATCTCTTACCCCTGTAAAATCTCTTTTTTTCCAGCGAGGAGTAATTTCCTTAATAATTTTTTCTACATTTTTAGAAGAAATTTCTTCAAATCTTTCAGATTGGGCAGCATAACCACAAAATTCACACACCCATGCATCATAAAACATAGGATTTACAGTTTTATAATAAACACAAAAGTCAGTATCCCTTGAGGACACAATACAACTTCTAGACTTAACTTTAGTTACTTCAATTTTTTTTTCGCACACAGGGCATGTAACGTTTTTGTTGTATAGAGCTTCTTCCATAAATATAACCTCACTTATTATATTTTTTATTTTCTAGTATGTCCTACCCTAATACGTCCCTTTACAGGTCTATATAAATCTTCTGATATTTTTTCCCTTTCTAAAAGCTTATACTTATCATCATATGTTTCTCTATACACCGCAACTCTTAATCCTTCTACAGGACGTTTTTCAACCACTGTTTCACCTTGGGACAATGACCAGTCATATATTACTTCACTTGCACCTGGGCTTATTCTCTCAATTATAACAGACTTTAAAGCCACATTATATTCTGAAGGTTCCTTTTTCCCTACAAGTCTTATAATTATTTTTCCCCCAGAAACCTCTGCATTTAATAATATCGGATATTCCTTATTATTTTTAAATTTAAAGTCAATATATCCTTCAGCAATTGTTGCATCCTGCCCCGGCTCAACATAACCTAATGGAATAGAATGATTTACCCTTTCTACTATGCCTAATTTACCTTTAAGAACAGCTACATACAAGGTTGAAGTAACCTGACAAACTCCACCTCCTACCCCCTCTATTAATTGATTTTTTATAATTACAGGAGCATTTTTATAGCCGTTTTCTTTTGTTCTAGTTCCCAATGCTTTATCCATTGAAAATACCTGATTTGGCAAAATTAGACTGTTGCTTATTCTTTCACAAGCTAGTTTTATGTTGTAAGTCCGGTTAACATTGTTCGGATTAAAAGATGTAGAAAATGAAGCTATAATCTCTTGGATTTGTGAAATATCCTCTAATTGAATTTCAGGAGCAACTTCTTCAACGTACAAATCAATAACTGAAAAATCTCTCCTTAATATTTTATTTTCTATTATATCAACATTTTTGTCAACATCCATAATCTTGCCAATAACCTCTTTATTATGCTTTACATGCCCATTATTATACTCTACTGTGGCATTCTTTTCTTTTCTGTCTATTTGATGTTTTATATCTGAAACTATTTCTAGAAGCTCCGTTTTAGAAAATGTTGCATCTGCAGAAATATTTCTGCCATTATATACTAGATTTATAAACTCTCCTATTCTGGCAAAAACTCCTCCTTCTCTTCCAAGTTTATACGCATCTATAAGTGTATTTTCCAGAAGAAATCTATAGGAAATATCATTTAAAGAAATTTCCCACACCCGATCTTCATGCCTTAGCATTATGTTCCTTGAACTGGTAAAATTATTAAGCTTTTCTCCCACTACACCTCTTGCACCATCCATATCAAGGCCTGAAACATCTACACCTTCTATTTGCACACCTTTATAGAAAGTTTTTTGATTTAGTATTTTAAAGGCAGCAAAAAACAGTGCTACTGTTATAAGCATGAATACAATTAATATAGTTTTTATCTTTTTTTTGGACAAAAAATTAAGCAACATTTATATAACCTTCTACTTAATTATTTATAAATATATTATATGATTATTGTTGCTTAAATATATATTATTACATACAATTAAATTTATCTAATATTTAAATTAAATGGCTAAAGCTATCCTTTGGTTATTGTTAGCAATTCTGTATCTTCTATAGCTTTTTCTATTAAATCATTTAAATCAGCCTTTTCTTCTGACATAATTATCCTTTCTAATTTAGGTTTTGTATTTGGATGTTTTGGTACAAAAACAGTGCAGCAATCTTCATATGGAAGAATTGAAGTTTCATAAGTATCTATTTTTTTAGCTAAACTTACCACTTCATTTTTGTCCATTCCAATAAGTGGTCTAAAAACAGGCAAGTCCACCGATGCATTTGTTACTGCAAGACTTTCTATAGTTTGACTTGCTACCTGTCCTATACTTTCCCCTGTTATAAGAGCATTTGCTCCTGTCTTTTTTGCTATTTTTTCTGCAATTCTCATCATTACTCTTCTCATTATTATGGTGGACTGCTCATGGGGACATTTTTCATTTATTTCCAACTGAATATCTGTAAAGGGAACCACATAGAGATTAATTTTGTGGCAATAAAGGCACAAAATTTTAGCAAGGTCAATTACTTTTTCTTTTGCACGCTCACTAGTATAAGGATAGCTGTAAAAGTGAACAGCTTCTATTTCAACTCCCCTTTTGCCTATCATCCAGCCTGCGACAGGACTGTCAATACCTCCTGATAGCAAAAGCATAGCTTTTCCGTTAGTACCAATAGGCATTCCACATACAGCCGGAATTATCTCTGAATAGACGTATGTATATTCTCTTACTTCTACATATATAACAAATGAGGGTTTATTTACATCCACACTAAGCTTTGGAATGTTAGATAAAATATACCCTCCTAATTCTCTGCTAATTTCAGGTGAATTCATAGGGAATTTTTTATTTCCTCTTTTTGTTTCAACCTTAAATGTGGTATAGCCCTTCTCTTCAACTAGTTTAGTCGCCATTTTCAAAGCATTTTCCTTAATTTTATCAAAATCCGATTCCATCTTCCACACTATACTTACAGATACAATTCCAAATACTTTTGTAAGAAGGTTTATACATTCATCAAAATCATAATTGCCATCTATAGGCTCAACATATATTCTACCTTGGATTTTTCTAACATTTACCTTTCCTAAATTAGAAATAGCCCTTTTGATATTATCAACAAGTTTCTTTTCAAAAGCAGGTCTATTTAAACCTTTAAGCATTATCTCACCATATCTTATTAATATTACCTTTTCCATCCTCTTCCTCCACCTTTAGTACTTATTTTAGGTAAAATGCTTTTTAAAGCATCCACTGTATCCTCTATATCTTCTTCTGAATTGGTATGAGAAAAGCTAAACCTTATAGCTCCCTCAATACAGCTTGGAGATAAACCCAAAGCCTTTAACACATGGCTGTGAACATTCTTTTTAGAAGAACACGCAGAGCCTGTTGATACAAATATATTTTTTTCTTCTAGATGATGAAGAAGCACTTCCCCACGTATATTTTCAAATGATGCATTTAATATATAGGGTAATGAATCTTTAGATGATATAATCTTTACTCCATCAATTTCAGAATTAAGTTTTTCAATAAAAAACTTCTTTAGTTTTTTACATTTATTATAATTTTCTTCAATATTGTTAAAAGTTATATTTGCAGCAGTGGCAAACCCATATATCCCAGAAACATTTTCTGTTCCAGACCTTATAAGGCTCTCTTGCCCTCCTCCTAATAGTATTGGCTTTAATCTGATATTTTTATTTTTGTAAATTGCTCCCACACCTTTAGGACCGTGAATTTTGTGAGAACTAATTGTCATTAAATCAATTCCAATTTTTTTAGGAATTATTTTAAACTTTCCATACCCTTGTACAGCATCTACATGAAGTACGGCATCTTTTTTTATTCTTGCTATTTTCTCTATAGGCTCTATAGTGCCAATTTCGTTATTTACATAAATTATACTGATTAATGAAGTTTCTTCACAAATTTTTTTTTCAATATCTTTAACATTTACTACACCATTTTGGTCAACATCTATAAAATCAACTCTATAACCTTCAGTGGATAAAAATTTAAATACTTCCAAAACCGAAGGGTGTTCTATTTTAGTAGTTATAACATGGTTTCCCTTCCTTGGGTTACCTCTTAAATAGCCTAAAATAGCAAGGTTATTGCCTTCAGTTCCTCCAGAAGTAAAGTAAATCTCGTCATTTTCAGCCAAAAGAGTTTTAGCTATAATCTCCCTTGAGT
>DUVG01000225.1 GCA_012841175.1 Clostridium sp. | reverse complement strand
GAAATTGGTCTTATAATATTTATAGGCATTCCCCTTCCTACAACAGGTGTATGGACAGGTTCTGCAGTAGCTGCTGTTTTAGGTCTTGATATGAAAAAGTCGCTTTTTTGTGCTTTTTTAGGTGCCCTTATTTCAGCAATTATTCTCACAGTGCTATCCTTCTTTGCACCGGCAATATTAGGAGGTATAGGTATAGACATTGAAAATTTAGGAGACAAAATACGTTGGCTCTCTGACGCTTCACTTAATTTTATAATTTAAAAAATTTATGAACAAAAATCCTGCCACCTTAATAAAATATATAATAACTAATATTTTATTAAGGTGGTACTAAATGGAAACTTTGAGACTTGGGTCAACAGGACCAAATGTAAAACTTATTCAAAGCCTTTTGATAAAGTTAGGTTATTCCCCTGGTCAAATAGATGGTATCTATGGACCTCAAACCCAAAGAGCAGTTATTGATTTTCAAAGAAATAACGGCCTTACACCTGATGGTATTGTAGGGGATAGAACATGGAATGTGTTTTTAAAATTTTTAAGAGGTTATGATATTTATACTGTCAGGTCAGGAGATACTCTTTATAATATCGCCAGAAGATATAATATCACATTAAATGCGGTTATCACTGCAAACCCCGGAATAGACCCTAACCTAATACATATAGGACAACAAATAGTTGTTCCCTACAACATAGATGTGGTTTTTACCGACATCGATTATACATACGACATACTAGAAAGAGATATTCAAGGCCTAAAAGTGAGATACCCCTTTTTGGAAACAGGCATAATTGGCACAAGCGTTTTAGGTAAAAATTTATACTATTTAAAAATGGGAAATGGACCTAGAAAAGTCTTTTACAACAGTGCCCATCATTCTCTTGAATGGATTACCAGTCCACTAGTTATGAAATTTGCCGAAAACTTTTTAAAGGCATACTCTGAAGGCGGACGAATAAGAGGATATAATATCCCTAACATATGGGAACAAAGTAGTATATATATCGTTCCTATGGTAAATCCTGATGGAGTAGATTTGGTACTAAAAGGTCTTGAACCTTCAAATCCTTTCTATGAACAACTTCTTACATGGAATACCACTGGAAGACCTTTTTCAGAAGTTTGGAATGCCAACATTCGAGGCGTTGATTTAAATAGAAATTATCCTGCTATGTGGGAACTGGGAAAAGCTCAAGAAGAAATGCTAGGCATATTCGGGCCAGGTCCCACAAGATTTGGCGGTCCTTATCCCCTGTCCGAACCTGAAACAACCGCAGTTGTAGATTTTACTAATCAGCAGGATTTCAGACTTGTTATTTCATACCATTCGCAGGGAAGAGTTATTTACTGGTCTTTTCTAAACCTGACTCCTCCTGAATCTTTAGGTATTGCAACTCTCTTTGCAAGAGCCAGCGGTTATGAAGTTGCTGACGTTCCCCCTGAAGCTGCTTTTGCAGGCTATAAAGATTGGTTTATACAGGAATATCGCCGACCTGGCTTTACAATTGAGGTAGGTTTAGGTAAAAACCCCCTTCCTATACAACAGTTTGATACAATATATAGAAACAATGAAGAAATTATGCTTTTAGCCCCTTTATTATAATCTTAATTAAAAGAACTGTAGCCCTTCCAATAGATGCTACAGTTCTTTTTTAATAATGCTGGCTAAATCAAGATTTCCTCTGCTTCTTTTAACTTTATTTATCGTCTTATTAATGTATTTATGAAGCTTTTCTTCAAAAATTTCTTCTGTAGTTTCCTTATTTTCTATCATTGTAAGACCTTTTTCCCAACTTGCAGTAAGAGATGGATTTAAAAGCTCTTTGGCAGTCCTTCTAACCACCTCAACTATTGCTTCACCTTTTATGGTAGGCGTGACAACCTGGGTTTTTGAATTTAT
>DUVG01000224.1 GCA_012841175.1 Clostridium sp. | reverse complement strand
TGGAGGGAATTTTGACCAATTAATTGTGGAGTGTATAAAAAAGAAGAATATTAAAGAAATATTGAGTATAGATGATGATTTTAGAGAAAAAGCTGGTGAATGTGGATTAGCCTCAATTGTAATAATGCTAGGGGCATTGGATGGGTATGAGGTGGAGCCGGAAGTTTTATCTTATGAAGGTCCATTAGGTGTAGGTTATATGGCTTCAAAGATTAATGTAATAAAAGAAAAGCCTGGAGATTATTCTAAAGATCATTCTCAAAGTCATTTTAAAAATCCATATGTATGTCTTGCAAAAAAAGCACTAGAAACATATGTGAAAACAGGTAGGGTAATGGATGTACCAGATGATTTGCCAGATGAGATGTTAAAAAATAAAGCAGGTACATTTGTTTCTATTAAGAAAAATGGTGAGCTTCGAGGTTGTATTGGTACCATAATGCCTACAAAAGCTAATATAGCATTGGAGATAATCAGCAATGCAATTAGTTCAGGAACTAAAGACCCAAGATTTGATGCAGTAAAACCAGACGAATTAGATTTACTTTCTTATTCGGTGGATGTGCTTTTAGAACCTGAGCCCATCGATTCAATAAAAGATTTAGATGTAAAAAAATATGGGGTTATTGTAAGAGCTGGTTTTCGTTCAGGACTACTTCTTCCTAATTTAGAAGGAGTGGATACTCCCAAAGAACAAGTTAGCATAGCTCTTCAAAAGGCAGGAATAAGTTTTAGGGAAAATTATACGATGGAAAGATTTGAAGTGGTGAGATATAAAGATTAAAACAAAAAGCAGGTGATGGACTTTTGAATGCCAAAAAGCTGGCTATGTTTTTCAATAAAATAGAGGATTTAAAAGTTGAATGTTTTTTGTGCCCGCATAAATGCATTATAGGTCCTGATAATTTAGGGGTGTGTGGAACTAGAGAAAATATTAAAGGAAGTTTGTATGCCTTAAATTATGATAAAGTTACTTCAATTGCATTAGACCCTATAGAAAAAAAACCTTTGAATCATTTTAAACCTGGGAGCATGATATTGTCTGTGGGTTCATTTGGATGTAATTTAAAATGTTCATTTTGCCAGAATTGGACCATTGCACAGGAAAATCCAAAGTGTTATAAAATAACACCAAAAGAACTGACAAAAAAGGCAGTAGAACTTACTTCAAAAGGAAATATAGGCATTGCATTTACCTATAATGAACCTTCTATATGGTATGAATTTGTATACGATACATCTATATTGTCAAAAGAAGCGAATTTGTCCAATGTACTTGTTACAAACGGATATATTGAAAGAAAAGCACTAGAAAAACTGATTCCTTTTATTGATGCAATGAATATTGATTTAAAGGCATATACCCATTCTTTTTATAGAGATATTTGTAAGGGGCAGTTAAAACATGTAAAAGACACTATTGAATTTGCAGCCTCAAAATGTCATGTAGAGGTGACTATGCTTATAATTCCTGGGCTCAATGACTCTATCCAGGATATTGGTTTAGCTTCAAAGTGGCTTTCATATATATCACCTGATATTGTTCTTCATTTGACCAGGTTTTTTCCTAACTATAAAATGAAGGATGTAATGCCAACACCAATACAGATACTTGAAAGTGCTAAAAAAGAGGCGTTAAAATACTTGAATTTTGTATATTTTGGTAATGTGTAACAGATATTTTTAAGATATAATTAAATATTTTTTATTTTTATATAAAAAATACTTTCAAAAACACAAAAAAACGGTATAATTTTAAAGTGAGAAATAGTTTATTATTATGAGCGTGGGGTTATTAAATGATTTTTTTAAACTTGCAAAATTTTAAAGAGTTTTTTGATTCTGTTATTTTAAGTTTATTAGATATTAAAGGTCCTTGGGATATTGTTAAAGCATTAATAGATATTGGTATAGTATCATATGTGATTTATAAGATTATAAAGCTTGTAAAGGAAACAAGGGCGTGGCAGCTACTAAAAGGTGTTCTTGTTATTCTTATTGCTGCTAGGCTAAGTGATGCTTTAGGTTTT
>DUVG01000223.1 GCA_012841175.1 Clostridium sp. | reverse complement strand
TTTTTGCTATAATTCCAATAATAACATTTCTTGTAGCGGTGTAAAGCAGTCCAGCACTTTGTAAAATAGTTGTTTGTATCTGCACTAGCGACATAAATACCAACACCGCAGCACCATATTTCATAAGTTCATAGCCTCCACCAAATTTTAAAAAAGAATAAATTGGCTCACTTAATATTGAAAAACCAACAGCTGATGGGATAACTACAAATACACAAAGCCTTAGGGCATAACGCAGCTTTTTCTCAAACTGTTCTTTGTCATTTAACGCCATAGAACCTGATAGAGAAGGTAAAACAGTAGCCGCAAGTGCTGCCACAATGGATACAGGTACATTCATTAACTGCTGGTATTTAGTTAGAAAGCCATATAGTATAGTTGCCGTCTCTTCAGCATAGCCACCAGCCATAAGCCTTATTTTTGTATTGGCCATATCTACAAGATTTCCAGCATATGTGGCACCTACAGAAATTGTTATAGGTATACTATAATGTATAATTGTTTTTGCTAATTCTTTGTAAGTGTATCTTTTTACATCATTTACAATATTGTCTTTTGGTATTATTGAGTTTCTATTTTTATAAAACATAATAATCATAAAAATCATTGCAGCTAAAGCACCTAATGAAGTCCCAACAGTTCCTCCTGCACAGGCTGCTTCAACACCATATCTCATTAAAAGCACAGAAAATAAAAGGGTGAATATTACGTTTACAATTTGCTCTAATACTTGAGAAATAGCAGTGTTTGTCATATTGCCCCGTCCTTGAAAATAACCTCTATAAGCTGATGCTACAGCGGTTATAAAAATAGTAGGGGAAAGGGCTAAAATTGCAAGATAGGATTTTTCAAAATGTAAAACCCTTGATATTGGCCCTGCTAAGATAAACATAGCTGTTGCCAATACTGCACCAATAACTATAAGATAAGAACGAGCTATTTTAAAAGTTCTAAAGGCATCTTTATAGTTTCCTGTATGGCTAAGTTCTGATATAGATTTTGATATTGCCACAGGAATACCTGAGTTTGCTATCACATATATAAATGTATATGCCTGAAATGCTGCACCATATATTCCATAACCTTCGTCACCTAAAATTCCTCTTAAAAAAGGAATATATAAAACAGATAGTATTTTTACAAACATACTTGCTGCTGTTAAAACAGCAAAGCCTTTTGCTATAGATTGTTTTTTCATTTTCTGTCTCCTTCAAAAAATAACTAAGAACGATACCATTATACAACTAAAAACAAAATGATAAAAGTATAACTTTAAAACTTCACTTCTAAAAATTCTTAATTTTAATAGACTGATTTGGATATTATCTGATATAATGTAGAATAATTGTTTTTTGGAGTGATATTTTAATGACAATGCTTTTTAAAAACCTAATCGACTCTATGCCTTTAAAAATTAAAGATATACTCTATAACGCTGGGGAAACAGCTGACAGACTAGGGTATAACCTTTATGTTGTAGGCGGATTTGTAAGGGATTTGATTATGGAAAAAAACACATTGGATATAGATTTGGTGATAGAAGGAAATACTTATGATTTTGTAAAAAAATTTTCCCATTACTATAAAGGAAAAGTAACTAAACACGAAAAATTTCAAACAGCCACCGTTAAATTGGATGATGAATTTTATATAGATGTGGTTACAGCAAGAAAAGAATACTATGAATATCCTGGTGCACTACCTATAGTTGAAAGGGGAACAATAAAGGATGACCTTTTTAGAAGGGATTTTACAATAAATAGTATGGCAATTAGATTAAATGGTGAAAACTTTGGACAATTGGTTGATTTTTATGGCGGCAAAAAAGACCTTAAAAATAAGCTTATAAGAATTCTTCACAATTTAAGCTTTATTGAAGATCCTACTAGAATAATCAGGGCTATAAGGTTTGAAAAGAGGTACGACTTTAAGATTGAAAAAAGTACAGAAGAGTTTTTTAAAAATGCAATTTCCTCAGATTGCTTATCCACTGTAAGTATTGAACGAATCAATCATGAGTTTTTTGCCATATTAAAAGAAAAAAATTCATGGAAATTTATAGATCGTATGTATGAATTGGAGATTTTAGATAAAATATATCCTGAAATAAATTATAATAATGAGCTTAAAAGTCTTCTGGAAAAATCTTTTAATAATATTAATGAATTTAAAAATAACTTGAATAGTTATGAAAATATTGATAAAATTCTTTTATGCCTTTTAGTTATTTATTCTAATATGGATACTGATAAAATTACAGCTTCTATGGAAAAAATGAGACTTAAAAGGGAAATACGCAGTGAAATAAATAGGTTTATCAAAACCAAAGACATATTACAAACAATGAATATAACTAATATAAGTAATTACCAGGCTTTTAATATTTTTAAAAGTCTTTCCCTTGAAAGCCTATATGTATTAACCTTAGTATTTTACAATGAGAGTTTTTGCAATAAAGTAGTGGAATATATTAATAAGTTAAAAAATACAAAACTTCACATTACAGGCAATGACTTAAAAGAGATGGGCGTTGAGCCAGGTTATAAATACAACAAAATTTTAGATGAGATTTTAAAAGAAAAGCTAAACGGGAATATACATACCTTAGAAGACGAGGTGGGATTTGCTAAAAAGTTGCTCCTTAAAAAATTAGGATAAATAAAATGCTTTTAGAGGAGAGGAAAAATATGTTTTTTAGAAACTTTGGGTTAATAGAGATATTATATTATTTTATTATTTTTGCTTTTT
>DUVG01000222.1 GCA_012841175.1 Clostridium sp. | reverse complement strand
CTTGGATGGAAGGCGGTAAGGGTAAAGGGGTTAAAACCTTATTACATCACCTGGTTTATGGCTACTGTTTTTTCTATAATAGATGAAATATACCAGTTATTTATTCCGGGTAGAAGTGGAGAGGCCAGAGATGTATTTTTAGATAATGTTGGTATTATATTGGGACTGGTGTTTGCTGCATTTAGTATTTTTTTATTTAAAAAAGTGAAGAGAAAAATAATTAAAATTTTTTAAAAAATATATTTTGCAATGCAAGGTTAATTTAGGTATAATAAAACATCATATTTTGATTTGTAAGGAGAGGTTATTTTGAATAGGGAATTAGTTTTGGTGCTTGATTTTGGCAGTCGGTATAATCAACTTATTGGAAGAAGGATAAGGGAAGCAGAGGTTTATTCTGAGGTAATACCCTATCATACTTCTATTGACAAAATAAAGGCTTTGAATCCAAAGGGGATTATTTTTATAGGAGATTCTGCTTCTATAAAAGATCCAGAGGCTAAACTTTGTGATAAAGGTATTTTTGATTTAGGAGTTCCTATTTTAGGTGTTTGTTATGGTATGCAATTAATAAACCATGTGATGGGTGGAAGTTTTAAAAAAGTGCAGTGTGAATGTGGCCAAAATGATATTTATTTAGAAGGAAAAAGCAAACTTTTTGAAAAACTTGAAGGGGATACACTAGGGTGGATGAATTCTAGCTATCTAGTTGATAACCTTCCAGAAGGGTTTGCCGTTACTGCACGAAGAAAAGATGGTGAAGTTGCTGCAATTGAAAATGAAGAGAAGAAATTGTATGGAGTGCAGTTTCATCCAGAGTTAAGTGATACCCCTAAAGGGAAGGATATTTTTAATAATTTTCTTTACAACATTTGTGGATGCAAAGGCGATTGGAAAATGTCTTCCTTTGTTGAACATTCAATAAAGGAGATAAAAGAAAAAGTTGGGGACAAAAAGGTTTTATGTGCCCTTTCAGGTGGAGTGGATTCCTCTGTTGCTGCTGTTATGATTCATAAAGCCATAGGCAAGCAGCTCACATGTATTTTTGTGGATCACGGTCTTTTAAGAAAGGATGAGGGAGACCAAGTAGAAGAACTTTTTAAGAGACAGTATGATATAAACTTAGTAAGGGTAAATGCACAGGACAGGTTTTTGGACAAGCTAAAGGGAGTTTCGGATCCTGAAAAAAAGAGAAAAATAATTGGAGAAGAGTTTATAAGGGTATTTGAGGAAGAGGCAAAAAAGATAGGGAAGGTAGATTTTCTTGTACAGGGAACCATTTATCCAGATGTAATTGAAAGTGGAGTTGGTGATGGGGCAGTTATTAAAAGTCATCACAATGTAGGTGGACTTCCAGATCATGTTGATTTTAAAGAAATTATAGAGCCTTTAAGAAATCTTTTTAAAGAGGAAGTTAGAAAAGCTGGATTAGAACTTGGAATACCTGAAGATATGGTTATGAGACAGCCTTTTCCAGGACCTGGACTTGGAATAAGAATTATAGGTGAAATAACAAGGGAAAAACTTGATACACTACGAGAAGCGGAT
>DUVG01000221.1 GCA_012841175.1 Clostridium sp. | reverse complement strand
TTATTTACACTGTTTACTTTTCAAAGTCCAACCCACTTATTTCTCTTAAGTGAGGCGCTTCTCAAAAGCGACTTTTATATGTTACCACATGTTTTTTTCTTTGTCAACACTTTTTTTATTTTTTTTAAATGTTGTTTTGTGGTCTTGTTGCTGCAAGCTTAAATGCGACAGCTTTAATAATATAACATCTTTAACATCCTCTTATCAACTTTACAATCATGCAGTTTTACACTGTCAGAACAATTTAAACAAACAAAACTTTATTATTCTTTTAAAATATGCTTTATTCGTCATTTTCCTAGGAAATGATATTTCTTTTTGATAAATCTACTTAAATAAAGCTAAATATCACTATTATCTCAATCTTTTTATTACTTCTATTCTATTTCCCTTAGCGTTAAATATTATTTTTTCAGAAAGGTTTGTAACTAAAATCATCCCTCTTCCACTTTCTTTTAAATCACATACATCACAATTAATTGGTTTATCGTTTTTAATGGAGTTTAGCAATTGTCTAAAATTATATCCCTCTCCTTCATCCTCTACAATAATACAAATATTATCACCATCTATTTTTACATTAAGCTTAACTGACTTTATGGTATCATTTTTATTTCCATGGCATATAGCATTTTGAATAAGTTCATTTAAAATAACTTTAACCTCAAATAAAATATCTTGTTTAGTGCATATTCCTTCATCAAACAAGAATTTTAATATTCCATCTATTAATGTACGAATATTTGTGTTTTTATTAACTACAAATAATTTAAATGGTTTTGATGATTTCAATTTTCTCAAATCTCCTAAAAAAAATTTACCACTATTGATAATTTAGCCACATTATAATAATACCCACTAATTTATGCAGTAAACATTATAATAAGTGTATAAAATCATCTTTTAAACAGTTATTTTATTTTTTTTAAAACAATTGAGAGATCAAAACCAGATAAGCACTAACCTTTTTAAAAATCCTTTTATTATATAGTAGAAATGAAGTTTACTATCTTTTTTACTGCTTTTAATGTTTTTTTATTTTTCTAATATAGTTCTAAATTTATTTAACACTTTTTTTCTAGTCTTGATACATACATTTGAGATACTCCAAGCTTTTCTGCTATCTCTTTTTGGGTTTTGCTATTAAAATATCTCATATTAATAAAATCTTTTTCTGTTTCATTAAACCTATTTAGACTTTTAACCAAAAAATCACGGTTTTCTACCCTTTCAAATGTGGAATCTTCTTTACCTATAGTTTCATGAAATTCAAAATTATCATCTGTATAAACATTTTGATCAAAAGACTGAACATTATATGCATTATTAGATTCTATTATTTCTATTACTGTTTCTTCGCTAATATTTAAATATTTTGCTATTTCATCAATGCGTGGAGGTCTGCCTAGCTCTTGTGTTAAGCTTTCTCTTGCATAATTTACTTTTTTGTACTCTTCATAAATCCTTCTAGGAATTCGTATAACTGATGCTTTATCTCTAAAAAATCTTTTTATCTCACCAACAATTGTTGGAGTTGCAAAACTGACAAATTTAACACCCTTTTCAGTGTCAAATCTCTCAACAGCTTTAATTAGAGCAATAGACGCAATCTGATATAGATCCTCATAATCTATTCCTCTGTTTATAAATTTTTTTGAGATTATTTCTGCTAAATAAAGATAACTATGTACTATTTCATTTCTTATATTAACATCTTGTGTTTTTTGATATTTTAAAAACATAGCCCTTTCTGTGTTATTTTCCATATTTAAGCATCCCTCTCAAGTACTTTCGACATAGATAATACATGTTTATCTGTACACAATTCTACTTCATCCATTAAAGCATTTATTATATGAATGGCCAGAGCATCACTTTCATTTCTAAATACACATTTTATTGATGGATCATCACACAAATAAGTAACCCTTAAGCAACTCTTAGAAATTGAATACACAATCTTATAGCAGTTAGATACTTTACTTCCAATGCTCACAAGCTTGTTACATACTTCTGATATTGCCACTTTTATATCTTCTATAGCCTCAATATCAAAACCTATTCTACTTCCAACACCTGATGCTACCAGCCTAGCAATACTTACATATTCGGCCTTAAAGGGCAGAGCCAGTTCAATGTTATCAGAAACACCTTCCATATCTTTCACCTCTCTATTCAACTTCAAATATTTTGTCTAAACCTGTAATAATAAATAATTTTTTGATATTGTCTTTAAGGTTTGTTATTGTTATCTTCTTTTCGTACTGCTTTGCTTTTTTTAAAGCACCAACAAAAATCCCAAGGC
>DUVG01000220.1 GCA_012841175.1 Clostridium sp. | reverse complement strand
GCGGCCATCCTCCTATATCAATTGAATGAGTACAGCCACAGAGTTTTCTCTTCCTTGGCTCATCTTTTCTTATATATTTTTTGTCTGGGTGTAGTTCCTCTAATAAATATCCGTTTATACACCTTGATTCTTCAAGTCCATAAACAGAACAACTATAAACTTTTCCTCCAAATTCCCTTGCCATGTTTTTTATTCTTTCTAAAAAATTTCGCTTTTGACTTATTGTATAGTTTTCAATAGACCAGCCAATTTTTTTAAATCTATTATCAACCTTATTGTGAATATTAGGCTGCAAAAAACTTATAGTATATGATTTAATCCCAGCTTTTATTGAACTTGTCATAATGGGCTTTACGCAATCAAAATTTGAAAAAGTTTCACCTGTGGTATTATTCTTTATTTTCACCAATGGATCTATTCTAAGCATTATTCTCATAGGATCTCGAAACAAATCTACTATTTTAGGAAGGGTTAACAAGGCATCAGAGGCTTTAGGTGCATTAGGTTCCATACATAAATTATCATGTCCAATACTTCTGCCTCCCATACCAGTTATAGTACAATGAAGATAGCACTGTATTCCTAAGCTAAAAAGATTGTTTATAAATTCAACCATAGTGCTTTTTAAAATTGCATCTGGATGTTTTGTCCAAAATACAACTGTATGTATGTCTATCCCCTTTTCTATTCTTGTCATTACCTCTTTCATTAGTACATCAGGATAATATTTAGGCATATCAGTCATTCTTGAAGCACTTAATATAACAGAATTGTTTTTCTTATTTTCTTCCTTAAATAAAGATATCTGTTCCATATACATCCCCATTAATTTACATTGTTTTTTATATATTTCTTTTACTAAATGTTTTACCATAATTACAAAAAATTTAAATATATAATAATTATATCTTTTTTATACCCATAATGTAAATACAATTTTTAATATTTTTTGTCTTTTTAAACACTATCCCCACCTTATACAAGGTGGAGTTATAATAATAGAAAAATAAAACTATTTTACATAAACCTATTAATTTTATCTTTTAAAATTTTCAAATATTAATCTGCATTTATCAGACCTATATTTTGATATAACATGTTCTACTACCTGACCACTTTTTGAAGTTATGGTGTTTGTTATCTTCAAAAGAGGATGCCCTGGTTGAACCATAAGATATTGAGCTTCTTTAGGGTCAGTAAAAACAACTTCTAAACAACTGTTACTTTTTACAGGAATAAGTGGATATTTACCTCTTAATATATCATGAGATGCTTTTTTATTATTAATATCATCTATAATTTCTGGAAATAAATTCAAGGGTATAAATGATGTATTAAAAGCAAAAACATCGTCATTATGCTTAGTCCTGAAAATCACTTTTGCAAATTCTATATTTTGATTAGAACTTACTTTAAAAATTTCCGATATTTTTCTGCACTCTTTGCCTTGAAGAGTTTCTATACATAGTATCTCTCGCTTATCTGTAACCTCATTGTCTAAAATTGAGTCTGTAAAACCAGTATATGTTTTAACATCTATAGAGGTTTTTGGTTTTGATACAAAAGTACCTCTCCCTTTTTCTTTGTACAAATAACCATTGTTGGTTAACTCACTTATAGCCTGTCTTACAGTTGGACGGCTTATATTATAAAGCTCACAAAACTCCTGCTCTGATGGAATTTTAGAATCAGGAGGATAAATTCCATCCTCAATCTTAGCTATAATTAGATTTTTAAGTTGAGAATAAAGAGGTATATCACTATATTTATTAATCACGAAATTCCCCTCCGAACTTAAATTATAACTACTATTCCCACCCCATTCACACGACAAATCATCCTTACATCTTATCTAATTTTACTACATAAACATTGAATTTTCAACAATATATACGCATTTAGTATACATTATTTTTAATAAATTTTCTAATGCTTTTGTAAAAATATACCTTATACTTTTAATTCAATATTTAAATTGGTTTTATAATTATTTTCAAGGATAGGTTCTACATGCCATTTTATAAATTCTTCCACCTGTTCTTTAGACCTTCCAATATAATTTTTTGCATCTAGCACCTGATTTAACTTAAAAATATCAAGACCAAAAGCTTCATCTTTTGCAATTCTTTCTATAAGGTCATTTTCTTTTCCCTTTTCCTTTACTT
>DUVG01000219.1 GCA_012841175.1 Clostridium sp. | reverse complement strand
GTTAGTTTTGCACACAACGGTTGGCGGTATGAAAAGTTGCCGATTGCGGGCGATTTCCTATCAAGTTACACAAAAGTTGAAGCGGGCTACAACCCTTGAATTTACTACAGAATCGGCTATTATTTTTATACATTGTTGTGTGCATGTTAGTTCTATTTTACTAGAAAATTCCGCTTTCAAGTGAAGGAATTATCCCTTTTGAAATACATTTTCTAATTCCATGTAAAGATGCTCCCATACGATTATATAGATTTGCTGTTCCTCTGTATTTCCTCGATTCCCATAATTTTTTATTATCCGATGTCTTATAAACAATTACGCTAACTCTAGCTTCTCCCATTGCTCTTTTAATACGGAATTCAAATATTAAATCAGATTCCTCTTGTGAACTGACTTTTTTTAACTGTGAGCATCTTTCAATTTCTTTTTTCCAGACTTCTTGTGTCGGGTGCACGTCACTGTCTGCAGTCGTTTTTATAAAGACGGATTTCCTTGAATCATCAATCTGTGAATCTTTTGTTTTACTCAATGAGTTACTAAATGATTCTTTGTCTCCATTTTCAAATATTATTTCTCTAATTTCATCTTTAGATATTGTGTATAGCGGCCCATCTATATTTGAAAACTTTTTATATTTTACATTATCAGTACCAATTTCCAAAACTTTTGCACTAATTATTTCATCATTTATTTTCACAATGGAATCTTGCGCAAATAATCCGAATACCGAGATGAGAAGGATAATCGTTAATAATAATTTTTTCATTTTCATTTGTTTTTAAGTTAATATTCTAAGTTTATGGTAAATTCATTTTGACTCACTAATTGCACACAACGCCCGGCTGTATGCGGTCGGCCGGGGCATTTCTGCCCGTTACGAAAGTTTCAGGCCAAGCGCGGCTGACTTGGGAGAACGAAACCCACAATATGCTGTGGAGCCCCGGCTGCCGTATACAGCTTTGTTAGCGGTTTGTTGTTTTTTATTTATTCTTACTCCAGATATAAGATAAAATGAGTCCTTTTATTATTAAGAATAGCATTAATCCACTTAAAGTGAAAGAGATAGTCCCATAAACCCACATTCCGCTTATGGCAAAATTTTCAAAAAGATTCTTTGTGAAAAAGGTGATGAAAAATGCAGCAATTATTAGACCTCCTTCATATCCAATAGTCTTTCTATCAGTTTTAAAGTCTATGTTGTATGAAAGATTTTCTTCTAATAATGTTTTTTTGATCGTTTCAAATTTATCTTTTGTCACAAAAAGTGACCTTCGCTTAAATCTCCCCATATCGAGATACTGGATAATAATTGCATTTCCAAATATTGTATTTTGTAGTCTAACCCGCTTTATGAAATTTCGGTATACCACTGTAGTTCCTGACTTAAAGAGTATTATGTAAATTGCCATTGATAAAAAGAAAAGAGTAAATCCACTTGCACAAAAAGATAAATGAGGGTTGGAATTATAAAATAATGTTGCTAAGACTGCGAAAATTGGAATAAAAACCAAGAATACAATCAATGTCTTAAATAGATTGTTTACAGATTTTTCATAGTCACCCACAGAATCGTAAATTTTATCAGTTGTACTAATTATTAACTTATTATCGAATATGTGTAAGTATTCATTTTTAGCTTTTATTGTCTTTTTGAAAACATCCCCATTATTAATCCATTTTGTAAGTTCATCAAGCGTGAGGTCAAAAGCACTTGATATTCTCTTTAATGTTTCACCTGTTGGCTGTGATTCACCATTCTCAACTCTTTGAATTGTTCTTAATGAAAGTCCAGATTTTTTAGCTAACTCTTCTTGAGAAAAACCCTTGGCTTTTCTTAATTCTTTAACTCCTTCTGTTAACATATTGGTTTCCATGTATTATTATTGAACAAACATAGAGTTAATTGATTATTCGTGATGCATTTTCGTTATGACATTTTTACGTCAATTGCCTAAAGACAGTATTTGTCACTACAATAACCGCTAACGGCTGCGTATATGAAACGTTTTGCATTTCGAAGCACTTTCCTGTCAAGTTACAAGCGCCTTTGATACGAGCTAAAATGCTCGATAACCCACTGGCTGCCAAATGTTTTATTTAACGA
The DNA here is from genome assembly GCA_012841175.1 of Clostridium sp. Lineage (GTDB taxonomy): Bacteria > Bacillota > Clostridia > Acetivibrionales > Acetivibrionaceae > Herbivorax. The sequence goes on along the minus strand of DUVG01000219.1, from coordinate 31 downwards.
TGTTAGGTGCTGCCCTTTTTTCATTTTATAT
>DUVG01000024.1 GCA_012841175.1 Clostridium sp. | reverse complement strand
AATGGAGCATTGAGTTCTAATACCTCTAGTGAAGGAGAAATCAGAAAAAGTTTATTAGAAGATGATAAGGTTGATGCGATTGTAGCATTGCCTGATAAGTTATTTTATTCTACAGGAATACCCGTTTCATTATGGATTTTAAATAGAAACAAAAAAGACAATCCAAAGTTTAGAAGCAGAGAGCATGAAATACTTTTTATCGATGCTAGACATTTAGGAGAAATGATTGATAGAAGACATAGAGAATTAAGTGAAGAGGATATTAAGAAGATTGCAGATACTTATCATCAATGGAGAAATGTTGATGGTAATTATGAAGATATAAAAGGTTTCTGTAAATCAGCGAAGCTTGAAGACGTAAGAGAGCATGAATATGTATTAACTCCAGGAAGATATGTTGGAATTGAAGATGTAGAGGATGATGGCATACCTTTTGAAGAAAAGATGGATAATATGACAAGTGAATTAGGAGAATTGTTTGCTAAGTCCAGACGCCTAGAAGATGAGATACGAAAGAATCTAGGAGGGATTGGGTATGAGTTTTAAGGAGTGGCAGAAAATAAGGCTTGACGAAGTAATTGAAAGTGTTTCGATTAGGCATAAATTTGATAAAGATAAGATAATACTGATTAATACTTCTGATGTGTTGGATGGAAAAGTACTTAATCATGAATATGTTGAGAATAGAAATTTAAAGGGACAATTTAAAAAGAGCTTTAGAAAAGGAGACATTTTATATAGTGAAATAAGACCTAAAAATAAGAGATTTGCGTATGTTGATTTTGACTCTGAAGATTATGTTGCATCTACAAAACTTATGGTGTTACGAAAAAAAAGCTCAAATATTAATAACACTTTTTTGTTTCAAATTTTAAAGAGTGATAGTTTTATAGATATATTACAAAATTTGGCAGAAACAAGATCGGGTACATTTCCACAGATTACTTTTTCAGAACTGGGAATGCAAAAAGTAAAAGTACCTCCAATAGAAGAACAAAAAGCCATAGCCCATATCCTCTCAACCCTAGACGAAAAAATCGAACTCAACAACCAAATCAACAAAACCCTTGAAAATATGGCACAAGCAATTTTCAAGCAATGGTTTGTAGATTTTGAATTTCCAAATGAAGATGGAGAACCATATAAATCCAGTGGTGGAGAGATGGTTGAAAGTGAACTTGGGATGATTCCTAAGGGGTGGGAAGTAATGGATTTAAGTGAAATTTCTACAAATATTATTACAGGGAAGACTCCAAGTACCAAAGTAAAAGAAAACTATGGTAATGAAATACCTTTTGTGAAAATCCCTGATATGCATGGAAATGTTTATATTACAAAAACAGAAAGTTATCTAAGTAAGAAAGGCGTTCATAAAAATAAGATAATTCCTAGAAATGCAATAATAGTAAGTTGCATAGCTACTCCTGGATTAGTTTCTATAGCTTCTGAAGATTGTCAAACAAACCAACAAATTAATTCCTTGTTGTTAAAAGATGAAAAGATGTGTTATTTTGCCTATTTTAAATTAATTGAGTTGGCTGATTATATTCGAACCTTAGGTTCTACAGGCAGTGCGACATTAAATCTTAATAAAAATGAATTTTCAAAAATAAAAATTGTTGTACCTGAAAAAAGATTGATAGAAAAATATTATCAGTCAGTAAAATTTAGTTTTGAGATGATATTAGAAAATATGAAGTCAAATGAAGTCTTAAGAAATTTAAGAGACACACTCCTTCCAAAACTCATGTCAGGAGAAATCAGAGTACCGCTTAAAGAAGAAGGTGAAGTGTCATGAAATTTGGTATTAGAAAACCAAGCTTAAAGAAAAGAATATCTGCAAGAACTAGCATAAAAAGACAAGTTGTCCATAGAGCAGGATTAAAGATGCCTAGAGGTTGGGGATGGCTTAGAAATCCTAAGAAATATGCGTACAATAAGGTATATAACAAAACATCCTTTGATATTTTTAAGTTGATTAAAAAGCTATTCAAATAATTGGAGTTCGAAAGGGGGAAGAAGCTTGAGTTTATCCGAGAATTTTACAGAAGATTTTTTAGAAGAAGCTGCCATAGAAATCTTACAAGAATTAGGTTATGAGTATGTATTTGCACCTGACATCTCATGTGATGGGGAATATCCTGAAAGAAAAGATTATCGGGAAGTATT
>DUVG01000218.1 GCA_012841175.1 Clostridium sp. | reverse complement strand
TTCTATTTTCCCTAAAACCTCCCCTTTTGTAACAGGCGCTTTTACAGTTTCGGCATCAACGGAGGTTATTATTTCAATGTCCTTTTCCCGAGAAACAGGTATTATCAGTGAAATGTCGTCATTAGCCACCAGTGGTACACTTGGCATGTTGCCATTTTTTACATTGAGGTTTTCAACAACTTCACCAGCATCAATAAAATCTTTTATTTTAAAATTTCTAAATCCATAAGTTAAAAGTTCCTGAGAAGCTTCGGATCTTTCCTGTTCGTTTTTTGTATTGAGAACAACAGATATCATTCTGATATCATCCTGTTTTGCAGTTCCCACAAGACAGTATCCAGCTTCATCAGTCCAACCTGTTTTTAAACCATCAGCACCTTCAAAAACACCCAGAAGTGGATTACGGTTAAATTGTCTTATATCATTGTAGGTAAATTCTCTTTGTGATTCCAGTTCTAAAATTTTAGGATACTTTTCTATTATATAGCGTGATAAAATGGCTATATCCTTTGCACTCATTACATGTCCATCACTTGGAAGACCACTTGCGTTTTTAAATGCACTATTTGTCATTCCAAGCTCTTTTGCCCTTTGGTTCATAACCTTTACAAAGGCATTTTCACTGCCATATAGGTGTTCAGCTAGTGCAACACAACCATCATTAGCTGAGACAATTGAAATTCCTGTAATTATATCACCTAATTTCACTTTGTCTCCAACTTGTAAAAACATTTTTGAGCCTTCCATTCTCCAAGCTTTTTCAGAAATATTTACATCATCATTCCAGTCAATTAAACCCTGTTCTAAAGCTTCAAAAGCTAATAAAAGGGTCATAACTTTTGTAATGCTAGCTGGTGGAAGAGGAACATCAGCATTTTTCTCATAAAGAATTTGACCTGTAGAGGCCTCCATTAAAATAGCTGAACCTGCCACTGTTTCAAATTGCCCAAAAGCACTTGCATGAAAGTTAAAAACAACTACAAGTAAAATAATAATTCCAGAAAATTTTTTGAGTATTTTTGAATTTCTCATAAATAATAACACCCCTATATACAACAAAATAAAAATCATGTTGAATTTTATGTAAATTAATTTCATTTATAATAGATTAAAATAAGTGTGCTTTTTATATTATGTTAACACTAAATTATTCAACTGTACAAATGTAAAATTTGTCTTAGTTAAAAGATGCTTTTGAGGTAATAAGTGAAGAAAAAAATAGATAATGCAAAAGGGGGATTTTTCCCCCTTTGATCAATTGGTGTGTACTTAGTTTGCTAGTGCAAAACCTCCAAAACCACCGGAACCAAGCAAACAAAAAAGAAGGAATATTAATAAAATAATAAGTAAAAAATCCAAACCCCCTGAAACAGAGTCTACACCTCCACATACAGGAGGTGAAGGGCAACATTTGTTAGTGGCAGCAGCAGCTGCACTTGCACCTGGGGAAGAGCCAACTCCTGAGAAAACTCTATCATCAGACATAGTGATGCACTCCTTTCTAAATAAATATTATATGTACATGAAAATACCTCAGGTAGTAATACAATATATTCATACATTTTTAAAATGTTACCATTCCATATTTAAAAATTTCCCATTTAAAGTTATTCCCAATTTTATTAGCAAAAATAAATGCCTTTGCATATTATGTATTATGCATTTTTCAGTGGATATTCTAGCCTAAAAAAAGGGGGATTTAAATTGCCAGATTATAGTGTAGGTGATATTGTTGCAAGAAAATCATATGGAAAAGATGTTGCATTTGTGATTTCTAAAATTACAGAGGATGATGAAAGATATGAAAGATATATGCTAAAGGGGCTGACTGTTAGATTAGTAGCGGATTCAGATAAAGATGATTTAGTAAAAGTAGATCCTAGAGTTGTGAAGCTTAGTAATGAAAGAAATATTTATATGTTTAAAAAGCAACAGTTTTTTAATAGCTTATCTAGAAATTTAAATTTATTTAATGTGAGAAATATGGCAAGGAGGAAAAGACCTGGAAGGATATTGCATATAGATGGAAGCAAGGAATTTTTAAATTCAAGTATGATGTATTATAAAATTTTAGGTTTAAATCCTATAGGAATATATGTAGATGAACCAGAACAGCCCCAAGTTGCCAGAAGTCTTCTGAATCAATATAATCCTGATATTGTAGTTTTTACAGGTCATGATGGGTTGCGTAAAGATGCCACTGATACTAAATCATTTGAAAGCTATACATATTCAAGATACTATGAACGAGCGGTAAGTGAAGCTAGAGCATATCAGCCTAATCCTGATGCTTTGTTTGTATACGCGGGAGCATGTCAATCCTACTATGAAGCACTTATTGCGGCAGGTGCTACTTATGCAAGTTCTCCAGCTAGAGTTTTGATACATTCTACAGATCCTGTAACGTTAGCCTCTAGGATTGCCACAACACCTCAAAACCAAATCATAACTCCTAAGCAGGCAGTGAGAGGTACTTATTCAGGAACAAAAGGAATAGGTGGAGTAAATACAAGAGGCAGATTAAAATTATTTTAATTCTTCACAATAATAAAAAAGCAATAAAAAAAGTCCAAGGGAAGTTATATCCCTGGACTTTTATTTAAGTTACTTATGCTTAGTATAGTAGGTAAAAGCTGTGAAACTCTTAAAAGTTGTATACAGTCATTAACTGCCTTTTTTCTTTTTTTGTTCATAAAAGGTGTTATGGCTGTCAAAAGATTAATTCGAGGATCTTTTCTAGAATCTAATACACTTACTGCTTCTTTAACCCTTTGCAAAAGTTCTAAATTGTCTCCTAAATCTTTTGCTAGAGGGGTATTTTCAGTTTTTGTATCAGTTGAAGTTTCATTGTCAGACTGTTGTTTATTGTCGGCATTTCCCAAAACACTGAGAAGCCCTTTTAAAGTTTCAGGTTTACTTATCATTTCTATTGCCTTTTGTATGTTCTTGTCCATGTCTTCACTCATAGATATTCCCCCCTATTATTTTAAAAAAATTTTCATTGTGAAATTAATTATTTTATAACATTCTCTAGCTTACTTTTAATTTCGTCTCCGTGGTTACCTATGTAATTAATAAGTTTTTCTAAGTCTGAGGGGTTAATATTTTTTACTACATCTGTATTAATATTTAATTTCTCTAAACGTTGTTTATCAGGTGTATTTGAGCTGCATACAGAGTTTATTTGTTTAGCAAGTTCATCTGCATTGCTTTGTTTTAATATATCTAATGCTTTTGATAAATTGTCCTGTAAGGATTTTTTATCCATGTTTTCCATAATACCCGAAAGAGTATTATTTATATTGTTATCAGCCATTTAATCAATCCTTTCGTTTTAATGAATTTTAGTTTTTTTCATTACAGTATATTATCCGTATGCTTAAAATGTTACATTCTAAGTTTAATATTTTTAAAATATAAATTATATAGGTTAAATTATAAAAGGGGTAATAAAATGTGTCTAGAGGTAATAAGTGCTTAAATTTAATACTAAGTGGTGGAGGGGTTAAGGGGATAGCATATATAGGTGCCCTTAAGGCATTAGATTTGGAAGGATGGAATTTTTCAAATATAGCAGGAGTGTCGGCAGGGGCTATGGTAGGAAGTATTCTTGCATCAGGCTATAGTCCACATAGCTTAATGGATGTTTTAAATAAATTTAATTTTGCAAAAATCAAGGGAAATGATATTGTAAGAAGAATTCCTATAATATTAGAATATATAGATTTTCTTCAAAATCAAAGAGTTTTAAATGAAGAAAATAAAGAATTTTTTTTACTTATGGAAAGATTAAAGAAGGGTTGTGAAAGTGAATTTGATGAATTAAATTTTCATGATATGCGTTGTGGTGTTGTAAAAAAAATAATTAAGTTTTGTAACAAGGGGTATCTTTTTGATGGAGACTATTTAGAAGAGTGGATGTATAAGGTTTTAATACAAAAGGGGATAAGAACTTTTGGTGATTTGAGAGGAGGAATATCAGACAGAGTAAATCCAAGAGGGTACAAAATGAGAATGACATCAGTAGATGCTACCAGAGGTAAAATTGTAGTTTTACCTGATGACATGGAGTTTTATGGTATCCACCCAGATGATTTTGAAGTTGCAAAGGCTGTAAGAATGAGTACAAGTGTACCATTTGTATTTAAACCTGTTGAGATTAAAGGTACAGGAGATGATGGAGAAAAAAATTATTATTTTGTGGACGGAGGGGTATTTGATAATTTCCCATTTTGGTTAATTGATAATGAAAACAAACCTACTATAGGAATAAAAATAGAGGGAAAAAGCTTCTTAAAAGGACTAAATCCTGTTAATATACTTAAAAATATTATTTCTAATTTATACAACATTGGCACACCAAAAAAAGTGAGTTTTGATTCTAAGAATATTATAAGTATAGATGTATCTAATATATCTTTTCTGGATTTTGATTTAGATGAAAATGAAAAGAATTATCTTATAGAGTCTGGATATAAATCAGTGAAAAATTTTTTTAAAAAGGACAAAAGGGGAGGATTTAATTCTTGGTATTATGACGGAATGCTTATTTTAGCACTTCTCATTATAAAGAGGTTTATTCAATAAACATAATAAGTGAACGTAACTGGTAGCAATAAATTACTTTTGACATATTATAATAGTAGAAACTATTATGGGAGGTTTGAATTATGTATTGTGGTGCTTTCGGAGCTGACAACCATAAGGGATTTCCTGACAATATAAAAAAGCTGCTTAAACTTCTTAGGGGTGAAAGAGTTGTAATTGTCCTTAAATCAGGATGTAAGCAGACTGTCTGTGTTGAAGCTGTTATAGGAGATTTGCTTATGGCTAGTGTGAACAGAAACGTCATAAAGTTTGTTGACATTGATTGTATATGTGAAGTGCTAGCAGAAAGTGGAGATGTCTTAAGTAATGTCTTTATGGACAACAGAGTAAAAAACTTAAATAGAGATTTGAATTGTGACGTGTTAGAGGAATGTACCAAAGGATATGGATGGCAAACATATCAAAACAACCAGGGACAATGATTATGTAAATCAAAACAAAAGATTGGGGCTTTTAGCCCCTTTAATTTTTGGAATTAAAATAAACATTTAATTAAGGAAGTAACGAAGGATAGCCTTTGAACATATTATGAGATGGAAGTCATTAGTTTTAAAGCTAAATTGTTTTATATATGAACATAAATATTCATTACAGATATGGATTTAGCAGCAGTTGGTAAAATGAGTTTTAAAAGAGGTGAAAACATGAGGGGTTATAAAATGCTGTTTAATGTAGCAAATGGAATATTTGCTGCAGGAAAAATAGGTGAAGTGCTGTATTCACAACAGAGTAACAAGAGAAATGAAATGCACAAAGCCAATCCCTTAACCAGTACGTGTAAAATATTAGACATATTAGTACAGTACGCACCTGAAGAAAAAAAAGAAGTATTTGGGGAAAGGGCAATGAAAAGTAAATTGTATTTAGAAACCTGCAATGATCTTAATGAACATTTTAGTACATATGCAAAAAGAATTGATGTAAGCAAAATAGCCCAAGCTCTCAATATAATAAAACCTATTCTTGGTGATAACGAAAAAAGAATAGTTGATAAAATGTTAAAATTGTATGATGCCATAGTTTAATTTTAAAAATATTTTATGTTTCATCACAAAGATTACACTTTTTAAAATCTTTGTGATTTTTTACTAATGTTTATATGTTTCTGCCATAAAATATTTCAGTCATTTCTTTTCTTAGCTTTGCCTTTATTTTCTTTCTCTCACTGGCTTTAAGTTCTTTTTGGGATATTCCAAAAAGATAATTATCCAAATCAAAATCTTTTAAAAGCATCTTAGTATGGAATATATTTTCTTGATACACATTAACATCAATCATGTGATACAGATTTCTAGTATTACTGGATATATAGTTTTGTATTGAGTTGATTTTATGGTCAATAAAAAATTTCTTTCCTGATACATCTCTTGTAAATCCTCTTACTCTGTAGTCAATTGTTATTATATCTGAATCAAAGCTATGTATTAAGTAATTTAGAGCTTTAAGTGGTGATATTCGTCCACATGTGGAAACATCAATATCCACTCTAAAAGTACTAATACCATCATCAGGGTGACTTTCAGGATAAGTATGCACAGTGATATGGCTTTTATCAAGATGTGCTAATACCGTCTCAGGCAGTGGACCTGGGGATTCACTTTGTGATTCTTCAATAGGTGTATCAAGAACCTTTTCTTCTGAGATAAGCATTGTTACACTAGCCCCTTGGGGCTCATAATCCTGACTTGCAATATTTAAAATATTAGCACCAATTATTGATGCCACGTCAGTTAAAATTTTAGTTAATCTTTCAGCATTGTACTGTTCGTCAATATAGTCAATATAGCCTTTGCGATCATTAAGCTCTTTGGCATAGCATATATCATATATGTTAAAACTTAGAGTTTTTGTTAGGTTGTTAAAGCCATATAATTTTAATTTTTTATAAGGTTTAATTTTCATCAATTTCCTCCTATTGAAAAACGACGTTTTAAATGTTTTTGTAAGTTATATTATAAATTCATAATAGTATTTTGTAAATGGCACAATAAAAATATGTATGCTTTCTAACTTATTAAGAGATAGTTTAAAAATAACAGACAAAGTGATATAATATTTTGTATAAGGATTGAAGCAGCATAAAAATTTTATAATATGAAAACATTGAATGTTTTAAGTATATGTACATATTCTTAAAGTAAGAAAGCAAAAGCATTCATTTAAAATTATTGTATTTAAGGCATATTTTTAAGATGGTAATAATTTTAAAAGAAAGGATGTAGCCTTTATGTGTAAAGAAAAACATGAAGTAATGGCTGCTATTGATGTAGGGTCTAATTCACTTAGAATGATGATAGCACAGGTTACATCAGAAGGAGAGATTATTCCTCTTGAAGATTTGTATATGCCTACCCATATAGGTAGAGACACTTTTTCATATGGAAGAATCCAAGTGCAATCAATTCATGATACTTGTAGGACCCTAAAAGGTTTTTTAAAAGTTATTAATGATTATAAACTTAAAAGCTATAGGGCTGTGAGTACAAGTGGAATAAGAGAGGCAGAAAACAGAGAATATGTTTTAGATCAAATAAAAACTAGAACAGGTTTAGAAGTTCAAGTAATTAATAACGCCCAAGAACGTTTTTTAATGTCTAAAGCTATAAGAAATTATATGTCTAATGAAATGAAATTTTTAGATAAAGGCATATTGATAGTGGATATACGTTCAGGAGGCGTAGAAATCTCAGTATATAACAAAGGAAATTTAAAACTTACTGAGTATTTAAAAGTTGGTTCTTTAAGGCTTAGGGAGATTTTAGCTAGTCTTGAAAAAAGAACTCTTGATTTTCCTGGATTAATGGAGGAGTTTATAGACAGCAGAATAGACTTTATGAAACAAATACTACCTAAATTTGATATTAAAGGTTTTGTTGGTCTAGGAGGAGAATTAAAAACCATTATAAAATTGTGTTCTAAGAAAAAAGATAATAAATTTAAAATAAAGAAAGAGGAGCTTAAGAATCTATACGAAAAAGTTCATACACTCACAACTCCTCAAATAATAGAGGAATTTAAAATTTCCAGAAATTACGCAGAAATTCTTCTGCCCTCTATAATACTATTTAATAGTTTTTTGGAAATGACCAATGCAAATACCATACATGCACCTATGGTATCCTTAAGACATGGGATTTTAGTTGATATGGCAGATGATAGATTTAATACTGCAAGAAAAAAAGAGACGTATAATGATATAATTGCTTCTGTTTGGCATATTGGGAAAAAATACTCTATAGATGAAGTACACAGCAAATATATTGAAAAAATTGCAATGTCTATATTTGATCAAATAAAAGATATTCATGTTCTTGGAGAAACTGAAAGACTTTATTTGAGGGTAGCAGCTATACTGCATGATGTGGGGAAGTATGTAAATCATAACAAACATGATGTACATTCATATAATATAATTCGCTTTCAAGATATTATGGCCCTGTCAGATAGGGAGCTAAATATTGTTGCAAACATAGCAAGATATCACAGTGATGAAATTCCAGATTTATCACATGATAATTATTATGTTCTTGATGCACGGGAGAAGATAATTGTCTCAAAACTTACAGTAATTTTAAGAATAGCTGAAGCTTTGGATATTTCACATAAACAAAAAATAAAGAAAATTGAAATTAATAAACACTCACAGCAGCTGTACTTTGATGTATGGTCAGATGAAGATATTATGCTAGAAGAGTGGAGTTTTGCAAGTAACGCTAATTTTTTTGAAGAGGTAATGGGAAATAAACCTGTTATTAGGCGTAGGGGATGATGTTTTTATGAAAAATATAGAGTATAAATTAAATACAAATTATTTTAACAGAGAACTAAGCTGGCTTGAATTTAATGAGCGAGTACTTAATGAAGCATGTAAAAGTACTACCAACCCAATATTAGAAAGACTTAAATTCTTGTCAATTGTAAGTTCAAATTTAGATGAGTTTTTTATGGTAAGGGTTGCATCTTTGTTTGATCAAGTGCTAGCAGGATTTAAAGAACTTGATAGTGCAGGATTTACCCCTAGAGAACAAATAGATTTGATTGCACTTAGAGTTCACAAAATGATAAGCGATCAGTACCGCTGCTACAATAATTCTCTAATACCTAGCCTTAAAAAAGAAAAAGTTTTTATAATAAAGCCTAAAAAACTTAATGAAAAACAAAGGGAATTTATTGAGACATTTTATTACAACACTGTTTATCCTGTACTTACCCCCATGGTGGTTGACAGGAGCAGACCCTTTCCTCTTGTTTTAAATCAAAGCCTTAATATAGCACTGCTTCTTGAAAACAAGGAAGAGAATGAAGAACCAATATTTGCAATGGTTCAAGTTCCTTCGGTTTTAGATAGAATTATTGAACTGCCAGGAGAAGATGATGAGAAGTGTTTTATATTGCTAGAAGATATAATTAAAATGCATATTGAGACTATTTTTGAAGGACACGATATTATAACAATGGCTTGCTATCGTATTACTAGAAATACTGACCAAGGACTTAATGAAGAGGAAGCAGATGACCTTTTAGAAGCTATTCAGCAATATATTAAAAAGAGAAAATGGGGAATGGTTATAAGATTAGAAATTGAGGATGGTATGTCTTTAGAACTTTTAGAAATACTAATTAGAGAGTTTGAAGTGCCAAGAGAAACCGTCTATGAAATAAATGGTCCTTTAGACTTAACTTTTTTAATGAAGGTTCACTCAATAGAAGGCTGTGACCACTTACGATATCCAGTGTATGTACCACAGCCAGTTCCAGAGCTTATTGATAAAGAAGATATGTTTAGTGTAATTTCTCAAAAAGATATACTTCTTCACCATCCCTATCAGTCCTTTGACCCTGTTATTGACTTTGTGAAACAGGCAGCCAATGACCCTAATGTATTAGCGATAAAGCAAACTTTGTATAGGGTAAGTGGCAATTCACCTATAGTTGAGGCTTTAGCTCAAGCTGCTGAAAATGGAAAGCAAGTTACAGTTCTTGTGGAGCTTAAAGCTAGATTTGATGAACAAAACAATATTATATGGGCAAAACGCCTTGAAATGGCTGGGTGTCATGTAATATATGGATTGGTAGGATTAAAGACTCATTGTAAAATACTTTTGGTGGTAAGAAGAGAGGAAGATGGTATTAAGAGATATGTTCATATGAGTACAGGCAATTACAATGATATAACAGCAAAAATTTATACAGACTTAGGATTGTTTACATCAAACCCTTATTTTGGTGCAGATGCATCGGCAATTTTTAATATGCTGTCAGGATACTCAAGGCTAAGCAAAATGTATAAATTAGCTGTTGCACCTGTTACCTTGAGAAAAAAATTTGAAAAGCTTATACGTCAGGAAGCTGAAAATGCCCAAAATGGAAAGAAAGCCAGGATTATCGCTAATTTAAACTCTCTTGTAGATGAAGGAATAATAAATAAGCTTTATAAAGCTTCTCAAGCTGGAGTTGAAATTGATTTGATAGTAAGGGGTATTTGTTGTCTAAGGCCAGGTATTAAAGGTCTTAGTGAAAAAATTAGAGTAAAGAGTATAGTTGGGCGTTTTTTAGAGCATAGAAGGATATATTATTTTTACAATGATGGTGAAGAGTTGCTTTTCTTATCTAGTGCAGACTGGATGGGAAGGAATCTTAATCGCAGAGTTGAAATACTATTTCCCATAGAAGATTCTGATATTTCAAAGAAATTAATAGAGATATTAGATGCTTGCATGAAGGATACTGAAAAAGGAAGGATGTTGGATAAAGATGGAAATTATACAAAAATAAATAGGAAAGGAAAAGAAAAATTAAATTGTCAGGAATATTTCTGCCAATTGGCAATTGAAGAAGCACATAGAGCAGTTTTAGAGAAAACTGAGAAAGATTTATAGTAATATAGTTAAAAATGGAGGAGTAATTGTGTTAGTTACAAAAGATTGGAAAGATTATGAACTTATAGATACAGGTAATGGTGAAAAACTGGAAAGATGGGGAAAATATATTTTAAGAAGGCCGGACCCACAAATCATTTGGCCTATTAAAGAAGAAAAGGGATTATGGAAAGAGGCAGATGCCATTTATCATAGAAGTACAAAAGGTGGAGGACAATGGAGTTTTAAAAAGAAACTGCCTTTAAGGTGGGAAATTTCATATAAGGAGATGTCATTTTATATAGAACCAACAGGGTTTAAGCATACTGGGATTTTTCCAGAGCAGGCAGTTAACTGGGACTGGATAATAGAAAAAATAAGTTCTTCACAAAGAAAGATTAATGTTTTAAATCTTTTTGCTTATACAGGAGGAGCTACTGTTGCAGCAGCATATGCAGGGGCAGCTGTGTGTCATGTTGATGCTGCTAAAGGAATGGTACAGTGGGCAAAGGAAAATATTTCTTTATCAGGTCTTTCAGATAAGCCAGTTCGGTTTATAGTTGATGATGTTATTAAGTTTGTTAAAAGAGAACAGCGTCGGGGAAATAAATATGATGCTATAATAATGGATCCACCTTCCTACGGCAGAGGTCCAAAAGGTGAGTTGTGGAAGATAGAGGATTCTCTTTTTATGTTTGTGGAAGAGTGTTTGGAAGTTTTATCTCCTAACCCTTTATTTTTCTTGATAAACTCATATACAACAGGTTTTTCACCAACAGTTATTTCAAATATTCTTAAAATGACAGTTCAAAAGAGGTATAAAGGCAGTATTTCTTGTGGAGAAGTAGGAATACCTGTTACTAATACAGGTGTTATTTTGCCTTGTGGTATTTATGGACGTTGGGAGGCAAGATGATGACCTGGGAAAGTACAACAGATGTAATTTATGAAGATAACCATTTATTGGTGGTAAAAAAACCTGTTAATATGCCCGTTCAAAGGGATTCAACAAATGATGAGGATTTGTTGACAGTTCTAAAAAAATATATAAAAGAAAAGTATAATAAGCCTGGCAATGTATATCTAGGACTTGTTCACAGATTAGACCGCCCAGTGGGTGGTCTAATGGTGTTTGCACGGACTTCTAAAGCAGCATCAAGACTTTCTGATGTTATCAGAAAAAGAGAGTTTTATAAGACATATTTAGCTGTGGTTCATGGTACCTTAAAAGAGAAAAGAGGTAAAATGGAAGACTATTTGTTAAAAAACAAAAACACCAATGTTGTAAATGTAGTGGATAAAAACAAAGAAGGAGCTAAATATGCTTATTTAGAGTACAATGTTTTAAGTGAAAGCAGTAATTTTAGTTTGGTAAAAATAAATTTGCACACAGGGCGTCCACATCAGATAAGAGTTCAATTCTCTAATGCAGGCCATTTTTTATATGGAGACCAGAAATACGGAATAGGTGTTAATTCTCCTGGTCAGCAAATTGCATTATGGTCTAATGAAATAAGTTTTATTCATCCCACAACCAAGGAAAATGTAAAATTTAAATGCAATCCTCCTAATGAAACACCTTGGAATTGGTTTTAAAAAAACCATTTCAAAAAGGTGTTGCAAATTTTTTTTACATAGTGTAGTATTATGTTTGAGATTAGATATTTATAGAGAAATATAATCTTGCTGTTCTAAAAGGTGTTTCGACAAGGAGCATTTTCTGCAAAACAGTATAAAATTTGATTTTAAGATAGAAACAAATGCATTTCTAGGGGATTATAATTAGATAAAAATAATTTAAAAACAATGCTATTTTTTGTGTGGGAGGAGATGTGAGGATGAAAAAAAAGCCTATGTTAAGAAAAAAATTGCTGAGGGTTTCTATTGCTATTATTATACTATTTACAGCGACCATCTTTTTTGTAACAGACAACAGGGTTAATAATTTGATAGAAGATAATATGTTTGCAAAATTAGATTCTATCTCAGCATATGGCCTTGATATTATTGAAAGCAGATATGAAGGCGATTGGAATGTTAAAGATGGCAGGTTGTATATAGGGGAAAATTTGGTGAGTTATAATTTTGGAATTGTAGACGAAATTAAAGAAGACATCAATGTATTTGCAACTATATATCTTAATGACGAAAGAGTAACCACAAATATACTAGATAATGAAGGAGAAAGAACTGTTGGGCAAAAGGCGTCAGAAGAGATATCAAAAAGGGTTTTAGAAAATGGCGCTACATACAAAGAGGTAGAAAATATTCTTGGTGAAAAACATGTCGTAAAATATGCACCTATAAAAAATAGTCAAAATAAAATAGTTGGAATGTGGTCTGTAGCTATGCCTAAAGCTTATGTTGGAGATCAGGCTAAACAAATACTAACAATGAGAGCTTCTATTGTTGTGGTTTCTATACTATGTGGTATTTTAGGCTGTGCAATATTGCTGCTTTATTCTAAAAAATATCTTAGCGATATAGATACACTGAAGGTTTCCTTTATTGAATCTGATTCTAATGGTGATAAAACACATAAAAAAGTTTTAATGATGTCTTTATTGCTAACAGGTACATTCTTTTTGATTTGGTTTACTATACAGGGCTTTACTGTTGGTAATGTTGTTAATAAACTTGAAAATAATAATATAGAAGATAGACTGACATTAAGTTCAGAATTAGGGTATATGTTAATTGATGAGATATATAAAGGAGATTGGTCAATTAATGACAATAAGTTATATAAAGGACATGGTTATATACATGAAGACTTTGATATATTAGACAGAATTAGTTCTAATACAGATTCCTTATTAACTATTTTTATGGGGGATACAATAGTTTCAACAAATATTTTAAAAACTGATGGGACAAGACCTATAGGAGCTAAAGCATCTAATAAAGTTATAGAAAATGTTTTGAAAAATGGCAGAGAATACATGTCAGAAACCTCTATTGTGGGTAAAAAATACATTACAAAATACATACCAATTAAAAATAGTGAAGGTAAAATAATTGGAATGTGGGCTGATGGAATTGAGAAAAAAGTTGCAGCTAACCATATAGCAGGTTTGAGAAAAAGAATAACCCAAATTAGTCTATTAGCTATTATAGTAGCTTTCATAACATTTTTGTATTTATCTATAAAGATGGCATCAGATATAAAGAACTTTGATGTTAGTCTTCAAACAAATATTAATTAAAAAAAGTTGTAAATAAAAAAATTATATTTTGTTTATAAATTTAAGGTGGAGTTTTTACTCCACCTTAAATTTTAATGTTTAGATGTAGTTAAAAGTATGAAGGCTTATGCAGGTTTAGGGTAGGCTTTTTTAGGTTTTATAAGTAAAAGTGTTAAAATAATTGCCATTGTACCTGCACCGGCAAAACTATAAAAGACCGCCATAGTGCCAGATTTTATAAGTAAAGCCGCCATAGGAGGACCTATGGCCACTCCAAGAAGTCTCATGCTGCTGTATAAAGCTGTTATTGTTCCCCGGTGTGGTTTTTCTACCCCTTCAGTCACTAGTGCATCAAGGCATGGAAGAATGGCACCGATACCTATTCCTACAAAAGAAAGAACTGTGGTTAAAAACACCAGATTGTTTCCAAAGTTTAAGACAATAAGGGATATTATAGCTAACATGTTTCCAAAAACGATTATCCATTTCATTAAGTATTTTTCTTTTCCTATAATTTTTCCAATAATAAAAGAGGTGGAAGAAAGGACTAAAAGGGGAATGGCGACAATAAGGCCCCGTGGAATACCTTCTATGCCGTGTGTGTCTTCTAAAACTGAAGAAAAAAAGAATAGAAGTCCAAAAAGTATAAAGGTAGTTATAAAACCACCCAAAAAAATACCTGAAAGCCAGCGGCCTTCTTTTTTTAATATGTCTTTTGTCTTTTTTACAAACACTTTAAAATTATCCTTTTTCTCATCATCTTTTTTATTGGGAGTTTTCACTAAAAAAGCAACGAGAAAAACTGATATTATTGCAAAAAAAGAAATTGCAAAAAAGGGAATAAACCATAAAAGAGCTGCTAGAGCAGCCCCTAATATGGGACTTACCACTTTTCCAAATGTATTTGAAGTTTCTATGATGCCAAGTCCCTTACTTACGTCAGCATCTTCTTTAAACATGTCCCCTACAGTTGGTATCACTACAGGAAAAGCACCTGAGGCACCTATTCCTTGAATTAAACGACCTACAACTATTATCCAAAAAGAGTTAGTAATAAGCCAGGCTGCTAAACCTGAAATAATCCCACCAATGCTTGTAATAATAAGACTAGGTATTATTATTTTTTTTCTTCCCAGTTTATCAGAAAGATAACCTGCAACAGGTACTAAAAGTATAGAAGCAATGGAGTGTATTGTTATTATTAAACTTGACTGAAATTTAGTTATATTTAATTCTTTTTCAATAGTTGGCAGTATGGGTATTAACATTGAGCCTCCAAGAGTCATAATTAATGGTATTGATGCTAAAGCTGCCAAGTCCCATTTTTTGTTTGATTCCATCTTAAAGCCTCCAAATAAATAATATATTATTTTATTAGTATAAAGATAAGCGAGAATTTTATTATTAATTTTTTAAATAAAAATGTTTATAATTTTTGTAAAAATTATTTTACTTATTTGAAATGTTTAATTATAATATATAAGTGAGGCAATGTTAATAATAAAAATAGCACGTCAAAAAAACCTACCTTTTAAAGGTAAATCAAGTTAACCATTTTAAAAAAAATACGCAGGAGGTCTTTTATGAAAAAAAACAAAGTTCTTTTTGCATCATCAGAAGTTGATCCATTTGCAAAAACAGGAGGATTAGCTGATGTAGCTGCTTCTCTTCCTAAAGCATTAAGTGGTTTAGGGCAGGATATAAGAGTGGTAATGCCTAAGTACAAAAATATACCCCAAAAGTATGTTGACAAAATGGAATATATAGGCTACATATACGTTGACATTTCATGGAGACATCAGTTTTGTGCTATTTTAAAGTTAGAACAGGATGGAGTTATATATTATTTTTTAGACAATGAATATTATTTTAACAGGGATGGATATTATGGTTATGATGACGAAGCAGAGAGGTTTGCCTTTTTTTGCAAAGCCTTAATAGAATTTTTGCCTGTTGTTGACTTTAAACCAGATATTATTCACTGTAATGATTGGCAAACTGGAGTGGTTAGTTTGCTGCTTAACGTACATTACAAACATTTGGAATTTTATCAAAATATAAAGACAGTTTACACCATACATAACCTTAAATATCAAGGAGTTTTCCCAAAAGAAGTGCTAGGAGAATTATTAGGAGTTCCGTGGGAGTACTTTACATCTGATGGAATAGAGTTTTATGATAAGGTAAACTATTTAAAAGCAGGTGTGGCTTATTCTGATATTATAAACACAGTAAGCAAAACCTATGCAGAAGAAATTAAGACTGATTTTTATGGTGAAAACTTAAATAGCATTTTAAATACAAGATCCCAAGACCTTTATGGTATTTTAAATGGAATAGACATGGAAAGAAATGATCCTGCTACAGATGAAAGAATTTTTGAAAACTTTAGCAAAGACAATATGGAAGGGAAGCTTGTAAACAGGCATATGCTTCAACAAACAGTTGGATTTGACGAAAGAATTGATATACCCATTATAGGTATTATATCAAGGTTGGTTGACCAAAAAGGTTTTGATCTTATAGATTTTGTAATGGAAGAACTTTTAAAACTGGATATTCAACTTATAATTCTTGGGGCAGGTGAAAGAAAATATGAAGAAATGCTAAAGCATTATGAGGGAAAATATCCTAAGAAGCTTTCTGTTAATTTAAAGTATGATGCATTGCTTGCCCAGAGGATATATGCAGGTTCGGATATGTTTTTGATGCCATCTTTATTTGAACCTTGTGGCCTAAGTCAGATGTTCAGTTTAAGATATGGCACAATACCCATTGTAAGAGAAACAGGAGGATTAAAAGATACTGTAACACAGTATAATGAGATTACTCAAAAAGGAAATGGTTTTACTTTTAAAAGATATAATGCACATGACATGCTCTTTGCAATTAAACAGGCTATACACTATTATTATCACAGAGGAACATGGGAATTTTTAATGTATAATGGGATGTCAGAAGATTTTAGCTGGGAAAAATCAGCTAAAGAATATATTGATTTGTACAAAAAAGCATTAAAGAAGTAAATTAATCTATTAAAATATCATTCTTAACTCTTTAGGGTGGGGGGAGATCCTCACCTTAAGGATTAAGTCATTATTCTTTTAACGGATTTTCGTTCTACTACATTTGCTGATAGCAATATTTTTTCTTTTGTATAATTTTTTTGAGTCATTTGTAAGATAAGCTTTCTAACAGCTTTTTTTCCTAATAGTTCCTTGTGAATATGCATGGTGGTTAGTTCTGGAGAAATGTTCTTTGACAATTCAATATCGTCAAACCCAATAATGGATATATCCTCTGGTATTTTTATTCCCATGGAGGACAAGGCTTTTATTATTGTGATGGCTTCAATATCATTGCAGCAAAAAAAGGCAGTTGGAAGGGTTGGAATTTCTTTTAATTTTTCAATTACCACATTATGATGGGATATTTCTGCCATGGACATATTTGTTATTGAGTAAAGAGAATCAATAGGTATTTTATATTGGGTTAAAGCTTTTAAATAACCAAGGTACCTGTCAAAAAAGCTTGAGGATGAAAAAACATTTCCACAAAAGCCAATTTTTCTATGACCTGATTTAATTAAATACTCTGTGGCGGTATATCCCCCGGATACATTATCGCTAAGTATGTAGCTGACATTAATATGGTCAAAATAATGGTCAATTACAACAAGGGGTAGATTAAGGTCAATAATAGATTTTAAAGTTTTTTCTGAAAGTCTTCCAAGGGTTATTATTCCTGAAATAATACCATCTTTTATAGATAAGGGTATTTCAAAGTCTTTTTCTTCATTGAAACAATAAAGTATTGTATTTAAATTGTTTTTCTTTGCTTCAGATTCAATACCATATTGTATAAAAGAAAAAAAGTCAACAGAGCTTCTTGTATCGTATGAAAGCATGAGACAAATGTTTTTAGTTTTAGAATTATTCTTTTTACTAGAAGAACCTTTATATTCATAACCACTTTGTTGGGCAGTTTTAATAACAAGCCTGCGTGTTTCTTCACTAACTCCAGGCATGTTTCTTAGGGCTAAAGACACGGTGTTTTTAGTTATGCCAAGTTTTTTGGCAATAGATTCCATGGTAACTTTTTTGCTCATACTTTCCTCCAAAAATAAAAATAGTTTTATTTAGATTATAAAGATTATTTTAAAGCATTTCAATGTTATAAACAGTAATTCTTTTGACTTAGAGTATGAATTTAATAAAGTATAGATTTTGAAACGTCAGGTAATTTTAAGGCACATAGAATACATGTGTAATGAATTCTATGTTGTTCCTTGATTAATGTAAGAATTTAATTTAAAATGATAGGGGATTGAAATAACATGTTTTATATAAGTTTTATATAAAAAAATATGCAGGGAGGAAAAATAATAATGAGTAAGATAAAGATGAATACTCCGTTAGTTGAAATAGACGGGGATGAAATGACGCGGGTTATATGGAAAATGATAAAGGATATTCTTTTAGAGCCATATGTGGATTTAAAAACAGAATACTATGATCTAGCCCTTAAGGAGAGAGATAGGACAGATGACCAGATAACAATTGATTCAGCTAATGCTATAAAAAAGTACGGTGTAGGAGTAAAATGTGCAACAATTACTCCTAATGCTCAAAGGGTTGAAGAATATAATTTGAAAGAAATGTGGAAAAGTCCAAATGGAACTATAAGGTCAAT
>DUVG01000217.1 GCA_012841175.1 Clostridium sp. | reverse complement strand
TTATTAAGATTTGGATAGTTTTCTGCATCGTTGATGTATTTTTCTAGTGGAATAAACGCTCCTGCATCAATGAACTGATTTGCTTCATTAGACTGTACACCTATAAGATCGGGATATTCCCCACCTGATGTCATTGTTCCAACTCTTTCTCCTATTTCTCCCACAACATATTCAAATTTAAATTCAACGCCAAATTCTTCTTTAATCTTTTGATAAATTCTGTTGTCTTTTGTGGGATTGGTTCCTGCGCGGCTGATAAATGCACTTATTGTAACATTTTTTTGTCCGTTAGAGCCTTTTTCGCCCTCACTGCCTCCATCGCCGTCTTTCTTACAGCCTGCCAATGCAAATGACAATGCAAGTACTACTGAAAGACAAATGATCAACAACTTCTTGCTATTTTTCATTGTTTTTCCCCCTTAGTGATAATTTGTACATTGCTATAAAAAGCATATGCACTACTTATATTTTATTATACAATTGTTTGTGGTTTTTTTGATTTCACAAATTAAAGATGTATACCCTAAAAATTAAACTTTTATTTATAATTTATTAAATTTAAAATACAGAAGTGATTTTATGTAAATATGTATGGCCTTTTTTTGTACAAAGTCCCATATATTGCATTTTGGCTGAAATTTGTTGCTTTTGTAGCCTTTCCATTGAGAGATCTTTATTAATAAGTTGTAAATTTAAATCTTGTTTTTATAGTCAGCAGGTTTTGTTCCAATATTTTTTTCAAAGTATTTTAAAAAGGTATTGTAACTTGAATATCCTACTTCTCTTGCTATCTCAGACATTTCCATAGTTGTCTCTTCTAAAAGTCTTTTTGCTTCCTGTATCCTCAATTGGTGCACATAATCACTAAACCTCATTCCAAATATTTTTTTAAATAATTGTCCGAGATATACAGGATTTATGTAAAGATCTTTTGACATTTCTTTTATGGTAATTGATTTTTTATAATTTTCTTTTATATACTCCTCTATTCTATGGGTATTTTCATCAAGAGTCTTTTTATTTTCCTTCCCTAACACCCTGCAGCAATGCTTACAGTGATGTATAACAGCTTTTTTTACTTGAGAAATTGAATTTTCTTTATTTTCTAATTCTGATATTTCAATTTTGAGTTCATCTTCTTCACTTATATTTCCTATCATTTTATTGCTGCGGTAAATAATATTATTAACATAAATATGTATTATTTCAGGATCTAATAATTTCTTTTTAAAAAAAGCAAACTCTTTTTGTATAATTTTTTCTACCTTTTCTTCATCGATTTCTTCTATTGCCTGAAGAACTGAATTAATAAATTCACTGTTTAAAAAATTATAGTTAAAATTGGTGTTTTTAACTGAGTGATAAAATACTATACTGTTTAAATCAGAATAAAAACTGTATTTTAATGCTTCTAGTGAAGTATTATAAGCTTTTTTTATTTCTTTTAGATTGTTTATATAAGTACCTACAGAAATTTGATACTCAATGCCATAGGTTTTTTTTATGGGTTCTGCTATTTCATTTAATATATTTTTAATATGTCTGTAATTTGGTTTGTCATCAAAAATTCCTATAAACAAACCAAAAGTATTTGCATTATGGTTAATAACAAACAACTCTTTATTATTCTCTATTGATGAATTGGCAATGCTTCTCATATATTCTGCAACTGCATTTAAATCTTTCTTTTCATAATTATCAGCACAACCAGGCATTATCCTTAGCAAGGCATAATACCACACTTTTGCAGCATCTTTATTAAAAGTGGAATTATAAATATTTAAAAGTTCATCATAGCTTCCATCCTTTTGAGTTAGTTTTTTAATTAAGCTGCTTATTGACATGTGAGCTTCTTCTGTCTTTTGTAGTTTGCTTTTCTTTTCTTTTTTGATTTCAGTATGAATCTCTAGCAGCACCTGCTGCATTTCTTCTTCAAATACAGGTTTTAACAAATAATGCTTCACACCAAATTCCATAGCTTTTTTAGCATATTCAAATTCACTATATCCACTTAATATTATAAACTTTATATTGTTGTCTACTCTGTTCTTTACAAAAGATATAAGCTCTAATCCATCTAATACAGGCATTCTGATATCTGTAACCACTACATCAGGTTTCAACTTCTGTATTATAGATATGGCTTCTTCGCCGTCCGCCGCCTCTCCACATATTTTGTATCCTATTTTTTCCCACTCAATAATGTTTTTCATACCTTCAATAGCCAGAGGTTCATCATCTACAAGTAAAACCTTTAACATTTTAAGGTGACCTCCTGTATTAATTTTTATAACATTTTTTGTATGTGTTTTTCATGTGTTGTATCAGAAAGCTTACTCTCAACTGGAATTATAAAACTTACATTGGTACCTTTATTTCTTTCGCTTTGAATAAAGAATTTAAACCCCTTACCATAATATAACTTAAGTCTTCTATATACATTTTTTATGCCAATACTTCCTGTTGTATATATATCTTCTTCCAAATTCATTAATATTTCTGTTATTTTTTCTTCTAAAATACCTATGCCGTTATCTTTTACAGATATTTTTAAGTTCTTTTCAAAATCCTCTTCATAAAACTTCACTTCAACAGTAATATTCCCCTGTCCTTTTATACTTTGTATACCGTGTTTGCAAGCATTTTCTACTAAGGGCTGTATGCTCATTTTAGGGATTTTAAAATTACGTACATCATCATCTATCAATATATCATATTTAAATTTTTCACTAAAACGAAATTTCTCTATTTTAAGATACATCTCGGTAAAACATATTTCTTCTTCCACTGTAACCAAATCATCTTTCCAGCTAAGGAGTCTTCTTAGGGTCTTTGAAAGATATTTTATTACGTCAATTATTTCTGTATAATTGTTTTTTACACTTACAATTAGCATGGCATTTAGAGTATTAAATAAAAAGTGTGGATTCATCTGACTTTGAAGAAAATTAATTTCAGCCTGTACTCTTTCTAACTCTAAATCTCTCTTTTGAACTTCTAGCTTGTAAATATCATTTATAAGATTGTTTATTCTTATAGCCATTTTGTTAAACTTTCTTATAAGCTGCCCAATTTCATCTTTTCCCTCATTTAAAATTATTAAGTCTAACTGTCCATCTCCAAACTTTGATATATGATTTGAAAGCCTTTTTATTCTATAATTATATGAACTCAATATTATCCAAACTAAAATACCTGAAACAAGCATACTGATAAAGGTCAATAGCAGTATAAAATTTCTAGACTGTTTCATTGCCATATATACTTTTTCTTCGTTTGGTACTCCTATAAGCCTCCAATTTTTCATGTAGGAAGCTTCCCCAAGCCTGTTATCAAGCAATAGTTCATCTTTATTTAGAGGTAAATTATCAAAATTTATAAAATTATATGCATTATTATCTTCATATATATATTCCTTAGAAGATAAAACCACCCTTCCTTCATTATCAACAATATATAAGCTTAAATAGTCATCTTCCCTTTTTAAAGTATCCCGAATCCAAAATGTATCAATATCAATTCTAAGTACTCTGTCATGCATTCCTCTTTGGTATCCATCCATAGTCCTTATAAGACTTAAAAATTCTTTAAATTTACCCTCACCATATTCTCTAGGTTCAACAAAGGCATATAGTATAGGTTTTCCTTCAACTTCTTTATTCTTCTTATACCAGGGGCTTTCTCTGATTTTATCATCAATTACAATAAAATGTCCTCCAGAATCTATGGTTTTATTGGATGTGTATATTGTTATATTTGAAATATTTCTATAGATGGCCAGATACCTTCCAGCTCTTTCTCTTAATGAGCTGATAAAAACACCGTAATACTCACCTTTTTCGTAATACCTGTCCAATTCCCTGTATATATCTGCGTCAGTATATATGGAATGGCTAACTGCAACACTCTCTCTTATTACATTCACAATATCAGTTTTTGCTCTTTCATATGAAATTTTAAAGTTTTCTTCTTCCCTTTCCCTTACAGTTTTTGATAAGCTATTTAGAAAAATTAAATTCACCGTCAGTATAGGAATTATTATACAAAAAATACTTATTAAAATAAATTTAATATTAATGGGTATATCATCGATTTTGTTGAAAATACGTAACCTTAACCTCACAAAACCCCACCTTTTCTCTTTAAACAGAATTTTCTCTAATATTTATGCAAACTAATTAGAAAATCATTTTTAAATTCCGATGGAGAAAAATTTGTAAAGCTTTTAAATTTAGATGCAAAATATTCAGTACTGCTGTATCCTACGCTTCTTGCCACATCAGATATTTTCATATTTGTTTTTCTAAGAAGTTTTTTAGCTTCCTCTATCCTTACCTGGTGTAAATATTCATTAAATTGCATTCCTGTAACTTGTTTAAATCTTCTCCCTATGTACACAGGGTTAACATAAAGATGTCTGCCTATTATTTTTAAATTTATATCTTTATTAAAATTTTTATTAATATACTGCTTCATTTCAGCTATAATATCCTTTGAATTACTTTTTGTAATAGAATCTATATACTGGCCTAAAAATATGCACAAATCAGTTGCTTCTTTTTTAAGTTCTTCTATGGTGCATTTTTCTAAGTTTTTGTTAAAATCCATTAATTTTTTAGTAAATTCCTGTACATTACCCTTCATTTCCTGCACATATCTTATAAATTCCAATTCTAAATTCTCTATATAAATTTTTATTAATTCAGGTGCTGTAAGCTCTTTTGAAAAACCATGAAACAAATTTTTTATTGTTCTTTTTATTTCATTGATATCATTTTTCTTAATATAGTTCTTTAACTCGTCAATGTCTATTTCAAATAAATTATGATTCATTGATATATTTTTAATGTTTTTATATAAAATAATGCTTCCTATATCTTTAAAAAATTTATAACTTATAGCTAAATCAACTTGTTTATAAAGATCTACAAGAAATTTTATCCCCACTACCGAATCGCTTATTGCAATTGAAACAGTGCAATCTAAACTTTTTTCAATCATTTCTTTTAAATCTTTTGCGTACTCGCTAATTGTAGTATATATGTCCATGCTTTTAGAAACTACAATGCAAAATCTGTTTAAATCATCTTCAAAAACTTTCAAATCAAACTTATTGTCCATACTGCTATTTATTATCTTTTTTATTTTCTCTCTGATTTTACGAAGTTGAATTTCATCATAATCGCTCATCCACTTATCAAAATTATCAATTTCTAAAAGCAGCATTTTAATTTCTTCATTTTCATCTAACTCCAATATAAAATTTGCACGTTTAATATCCGAATCTGTGGCCTCACCTTTTAGTATGCTATTTATGGCGCTTTCAGCCACAAAAGATAATTGTTTGTTTCTTACTTCTTCATCTTTTCTTTCATCTATTATCTGACTACTTACTTTTTTTACAGCTTGATTTAATTCATCCTCATCTAATGGCTTTAAAATATAGCTATTTACACCATACTTCATTGCACTTTTTGCATATTCAAACTCATCATATCCACTTAATATTATAAATTTGGCTCTTATATTTGAATCTTCATAAACCGATTTAATAAGCTGAATACCATCCATCACAGGCATTTTTATATCTGTAATTACTAAATGAGGATTGCATGTTTTGATTATTTCTAAAGCATCTTCACCATTTGAAGCTTCACCACAAATTGAAAAACCGTATTTCTCCCAGTCAACCATAATTCTAAGTCCTTCAAACACATAAGGCTCGTCATCAACAAGCAGTACTTTCAACAATTATTTCACCTACTCAATACCGTTATACATTAAGTGTACAATTTTTATAATATTTTATCAATGTCATTATTTAAAATAAAAGTAACATTTATTAGTATGAATTTTATTTTTCTAAGAATCTCCAAAAATTCTCTCCAAATAAATTATTTACATCCCTTTCTATTTTATCTACTGATATTTCATAGCCTTCAGACATTAAATCGTTGTATTTATTAACTAATACATCTGCTATAACTTTTTTTG
>DUVG01000216.1 GCA_012841175.1 Clostridium sp. | reverse complement strand
TAGTATATAAATTATATTAAAATATAGTATATAATTTATATTAGAAGCAAGATTAATATTTATAAATTAGTAATATTAGTAATAATATTATTAAACTTTGTAAAAACAAACTTTAATAGAGACTAAAAATTTTGGAGGATAAAATTATATGAAAAGGATATTGTACTTCTTTATATTAATGGTGGTATTATCAAATTGTGTATTTGTTTTAGCAGAAAATGTTGATAAAGCTCCTGATTTTTATGATATTGTATTTAATGGAGAATATTATGTTGCAGTAGGAGAAAAGGGAAGTATAATAACATCTTCTGATGGACTAAGCTGGACTTTAGGCAGTGTAAACAGTGATAAAAATCTATACGGAGTAACATGGAAGAGGGACAAATTTGTTGCAGTAGGTGAAGAGGGTATAATATTTACCTCAGAAGACGGGAAAAAATGGACTGAAAGAAATTCAGGTATATCATCTGATATATATGGAATAGAGGGTAATGGAGACAAGTTTATAGCAGTAGGTGATATGGGAAAGATACTTGTATCACCTGATGGAATAAGATGGTCGAGAATAAGAATGGCTACTATGGAGGTTCTTAAGAAGGTAAAGTGGGTTAATGGAATTTTTTTAGTAGTTGGAAAGGACAAGATTATTTTATCTTCTGACGATGGTATTTCTTGGGACCAAATAAGTATAGAACATTCAGATATAGCTTTTAATGATGCTGTATGGAATGGGAAGGAATATTTGATAGCAGGAGATAAAATGAGCATTTTAACTTCTGAGGATGGGAAAGATTGGACGTACAATGGTGACTTAACAATCCCAGAAGAAAATTTTGCTGATAATAATATAAATGATATTTTGCTACACCAAGACAAGCTTATTGCAGTGGGAGATAAGGGCATGATTATGTCATCAGAGGATGGAAATACCTGGGCAATGGAAAAGGAAGTGACGAAAAAAACTCTAATGTCATTATCTACAGATGGAGATAGGGTAGTTGGAGTTGGAAAAGATGGAATTATAATTGTATCTATAAATCAAGATACCTGGGAAAATTTAACTAAAATAACTGCTGAACAAAATCAATATTCTTTGTTAGAAAATGAAGAGAAATCTTTTCAAGTATTAATTGAATTTCCCTTTAATATGAATATGGATATTACCCGATATATAGAGTATGAGGTTACTGATGAAAATGTAATAGCTTTAGAAAAGGGAAATATAATAAAAGCCTTAAATAGTGGTCAATCAGCAATTAAAGTGTTTTATGATGAAAAGACATTAGAGGTGCCAGTAACTGTTGAAAAACCAGAAGATAATATAAATGATGTTGAAAAAAATGACGATGAAAAAGACAACCAAAAGGACATTCAAAAGCTCAAGGAAGATCTGTTCAACAAAATTGTTGAAATTGTTATAAGGCTTACAATAATTATTGTACTGACTAGTATAATTATGTTTTTCGTAAGAAAAATTAAGAACAAATTTTAAGGGGGAACAAGTTATGAAAAAAACTAAAGAGGTACAGGCAATAGCAAAAGCTATAAATTTTAATATTGTTGCAATATTTTTAATAATGTTAATGTTAACTGTTTGGATTTTTACAGTAACCTTTGCTAATGCCAACAGCGGGCCAAATGTAATATTGGAATTTGACAAGACGGAAGCTGAAGTTGGCGAAATTGTAAGGGCAACGGTAAAGGTAAATAACATCAAAAATTTTGCAGGCTATCAGGTAAATATAAGTTATAATCCAGATGTTGTTGAAGTGGTAAATCCTTATACAGGAATTGATTCTTCAGTTGTTGTAGTAGGAGATTTGATAAGCAATCAAGAATATGGACCTCTTCCTATTGTTTCAAATGATAAAGAAGAAGGATTAATCGCTATAGGTAGAATGTATACATATTTAAATGATTATAAAGAAAGTGGGCAGGCGAAAGAAAGTGGAATTTTGTTTGAAATAGGATTTAAAATACTAAAAAAGGAAATGACAGCAATTGAATTCACAGATGAAAGATTGCCTGGTAATGTGGGGGGAACTGCTTTATTTGACTGGGATGGAGAGCGCATAACAGATTATGTAGTTAGAACACCACAGGAAATAAACTTGTTACCAACACCAACGTTAGAACCCACGTTAGAACCAACTCCAGAAGCGACTCTAGAGCCAACATTAGAGCCTGATGAGGAGTCTATGTTATTAGTTCCAAAGCTAAATAATTATACTAGAGAGGCGAATGTAGAGGCTGAGATAAAAGATTTATTAGAAGCTTTTAATAAGGCAAAAGTAGAGGATGGAATTAAAAAGCTTGTTTTAAATGTTAAGGCAGTTGAGGCAGCTGAGGCATATGTTATAGAGCTTCCTACAGATTTATTGTCTAATAATAATTTAGTACACAAAATCCTAATAACCACGGAATTTGGAAATGTTGAAATTCCATCAAATTTCTTTAGTCAAATAACAACTCCAGATAAAATTACTAAAAGTTCTACCATTTCTATTTCTATTAAAACTTCTAATTTAGAAGGAGTGGACAAAGATTTAAAAAATAAAATAGGTGAAAGACCTGTTGTAGAAATTAATATATTAGTTGAAGGAGAGATAATAGAATGGAATAGTCCATCTATACCTTTAAAAGTTTCAATACCTTATATAGCTATAGAGGAGCCGGAAGATTATGAGTATATTGTAGTATGGCATATTGAAAAAGATACAAACAAAATAATACCTGTTACAAGTGGGAAGTATCATGCAGCCCCATTAAATGCAGTTGAATTTATGACAAATAATTTTGGTAAGTTTGCAGTTGCCTACAATCACAAGACATTTAATGATATTAGTTCTTACTCATGGGCTAAAAAGCAGATAGAAGTTCTTGCCTCTAAAGGAATAATAAATGGAACTTCTGAAATAACATTTACTCCAGGGGAAGATATAAAAAGAGCTGATTTTATAATTCTTTTGATAAAATCTTTAGGATTATATTCTGAAGCTGTATCTAATTTTGATGATGTTTTACCTGGAAGCTATTATTATGAATATGTTGGTATAGCTAAGGAATTAGGAATTACCTCTGGAGTTGGAGACAACATGTTTAAACCTTTAGAAAAGGTAACCAGACAGGATATGATGGTGCTTACAGCTAATGCTTTAAAAATTGCTGGTAAAATATCAGATAAAGGCATTGAGTCTGATATAGCTAAATTTGATGATAAGGATAAAATTGCATCCTATGCAGTTGAAGGTGTTTCTACACTGGTTAAAAAAGGCATAGTACTAGGTAGTGGAAACAATATAAATCCTCTTGGAAATGCTACAAGAGCTGAGTTGGCAGCAATAATATACAAAATATATTATATGTAAATTTAAAAAGAATTAAAAAACGCCATTGCATTATCAAGAAAATTGTGCTATAATTCTTTTGTTAAAAAAATTGCGGGATTGTGTAAGGGTAGCACAAATGACTCTGGATCATTTTGTGAGGGTTCGAATCCTTCTCCCGCAGCCACAAAAAAAGCTTTAAAACTTATTATGAGTTTTAAAGCTTTTTTAAAATACTATTATAATCCTGCAAAAAACTTAAACAGTGTAATAATGTGAATAATCTACAAAGTAAAAGTTACATATCATGAGGTTTTAAAGGAATGTCATCAATAAATAATACGGCACTTCCAGCAGGTTCAAAACCTGATTTAGTGGAAAGATATAATGTTATAGTATGTTCTCCTTTTGTTTTAAAATGAACATTTTTCCAAATAAGTATATTTGAAAAACAATTTTGCGTTACTTCAACGGCACTTAAACCTGTCTCATGTATTTTTTCGTTGTTTGGATTTGTAAGTCTATATTTAAAATTATTTATACCATTTGGAACATTTGCCACTGTAGTATACGTAACAAATGTTAAAGGACCAGGAGGTGCTTTTAAAAATGGGTTAAAAAGCAGACTTCTTCCCTGAAGTTTAGTTATCTCACTAAATATAATGATATTTACAATTGCTGGTGAAATATAAATATTAATCGCCACCTTTTTATAAATTGATATAACCATTTTACTTTATGTATTGTGATTATTCAATAGATGTAGGGAAAATTAATACCTCTTATGAGTATTAAAACATATATTTTTTAAAATAATAGAATTATTCTACCGATATTCATATATATGATATAATTAATATTATTTCAGTTTAGAAGTTATTTACCAAAATCCCTATTATACTAAGAAATGCTTTACAAAAATCATTAAGATGGGAGATGTTGCAGTTGAAAAAAACTTTTGTTCTCGATACTAATGTACTTTTACAAACACCTTATGCTTTACATTCTTTTGGAGATAATACAATAGTGATACCAGAAGTAGTATTAGAAGAATTAGATAAATTTAAAAAAGAAAATACAGAACTTGGAGCAAATGCCCGTCATGCTGCAAGATTTCTTGATGAACTTAGGGAAAAGGGAAGTCTAAACAAAGGAGTAAAATTAGAAAATGGTGGCACTTTAAGAGTTGAGCTTAATTATAATAATGTACAGATACCAGAAAGTTGGGATGATTCAAATAATGATAATAGAATATTAAAGCTGTGTAAAGGTCTACAGGAAGATAAGGAAAAAGTTTTTTTAGTAACTAAGGATATATTTGTAAGAATAAAAGCGGATATATTAGGTATTACTGCTCAAGATTTTTTTGCAGAACAGGTTCCAGAGTATGACAAACAATATAGAGGCAGACAGGAAGTATATACCACAAAAGAGAAGCTTGATGATTTTTATTATAAAGGCTATATGAGTGCAAATGACGTTTATATTTACAGTTCTGGATATACAAAAAAGATAATCCCAACATTAACCATAAATGAATTTTTGATAATACATTCAGAGACAAATGAAAAGCAAACTGCATTAGGGCGTTATAATGGCAAAAATATAGTCCCATTGGCTTTTTTAAAGGAAAGACCCTTTGGAGTTTCTCCAAGAAATGCGGGACAAAAATTTATGCAAGAAGCACTTATGACAGACGCTGACAAAGCCCCTCTTGTTATTGTTAAAGGGCCTGCTGGAACAGCGAAGACTTTTTATTCCTTGGCTGTGGGTTTGCATAAAATTATGATTGAGCAAAACAAAATGTATCGAAAAATTTTGGTGTGCAGACCTAATGTAAAGTTAGATGAAGATATTGGATTTTTACCTGGAACAGAACAGGAGAAAATAGCCCCATATTTAAGACCTATCATTGATAATTTGGAAGTGTTAATTGACAATGATGAAAACGAAAGATACTCCAGTGAAAAGGAATTAAAAGACAAAATTGATGAATTGTTTGATAGAAAAATAATTAATACTGAAGCAATTGCATTTATAAGAGGAAGATCTATAGTAAAACAATGGGTTATAATAGATGAGGCTCAAAACTTGACTCCAAAACAGGTTAAAGGAATTATAACCAGGGCAGGAGTTGGTACAAAAATAATACTCATAGGGGATCCGGAACAAATTGACCAGCCTTTTTTAGATATACGAACCAATGGCTTATGTTATGCATCTGAGAGAATGAAAGGCAGCCATTTGTGCTATCAGTTAACGCTTTCTGAGGAGGAATGTGAACGCTCAGAACTAGCATATGAAAGTGCAAGGCGAATGTTATAGCATTGCTTTTTAAAAAGACTAACC
Source organism: Clostridium sp. (assembly GCA_012841175.1). Taxonomy (GTDB): domain Bacteria; phylum Bacillota; class Clostridia; order Acetivibrionales; family Acetivibrionaceae; genus Herbivorax. The sequence goes on along the minus strand of DUVG01000216.1, from coordinate 3,696 downwards.
ATTGTATTTATTATATAAAAAAATTTATTTAAGAAGGATTTTTTTAGGTTTTGCAGAATTATAATAAATTTATGGATAATATCTTGGTAAAAACTTTTACTTTTTGTTTTGCTGTTTCTCAATAATATAAACAAATATTGAGTATAATATGAGTAAGAACATTTAAAATAATTGATTTTGCAATCATCTATATAACAAACCGGGGAAGTTTGGCAGGATTTGGAGGAGAATATTATGAGGATTCTAATGCTATCATGGGAATATCCTCCCAGGATTGTCGGAGGGATATCAAGGGTTGTACATGGCTTGGCTCAAAAACTAGGAGAGAGAGGAAATGAAGTCCATGTTATTACCTGTTGGGAAATGGGAACAAAAGAATTTGAAAAAGACAAAGAAGTATATATTCATAGAATTCATTCTTATGATGTTACACCAAACAATTTTGTTGACTGGGTACTGCAATTGAATTTTTCTTTAATAGAGCATAGTATAAAGCTTATAAATGAAACAGGAAAATTTGATATTATTCATGCTCATGACTGGATAGTTGCATTTGCAGCAAGAGTGTTAAAACATTCTTATTTTACTCCCCTTATTTCTACCATTCATGCAACTGAATATGGCAGAAATTGTGGGATACATGATGATACCCAAAGATATATAAATAATATTGAATGGTGGATGGCTTTTGAATCATGGAGAATTATTGTAAACAGTGAATATATGAAGGGAGAAGTAAAGCATGTTTTCAAAGTGCCTGAAGACAAAATAGACATAATTCCAAATGGAGTTGATTTGGATAAATTTGATGGATATGAAAAAGATATAAATTTTAGAAGAAAGTATGCCAAAGATAATGAAAAAATTATATTTTTTGTAGGAAGGCTTGTTAATGAAAAAGGTGTTCATGTTTTAATTGATTCTGTTCCTAAAGTTTTACAATACTATAATGATGCTAAATTTATTATTGCTGGTAAAGGCCCACAGCTTGAAGATTTAAAAGCTAAAGCAAATTATATGGGAGTATCTCACAAAGTGCATTTTACAGGCTATATAAAAGATGAAGAACTTTTAAAAATATACAAATGTGCAGATGTTGCAGTTTTTCCAAGTCTTTATGAACCTTTTGGGATAGTTGCATTAGAGGGAATGGTTGCAAATGTTCCAGTTGTTGTTTCAGATACAGGAGGTTTAAGTGGCATAGTGGAACATGGGGTAGATGGAATGAAATCATATACAGGCAATGCAAATTCACTTGCAGACAGTATACTAGAGATACTTCACAATCCTGAAAAGGCAGAAAAAATGAAAGAGAATGCATTAAAAAAAGTTTATAGCATTTATAACTGGAAGGTTATTACCGACAAAACTATGGAGGTATATAAGAATATTATAAATGACAGCAAAAAAGCTAGCTGGAATACATCTATTATGAAAAACAACTTAGATTAATTATAGTTTTTTCATATATAATGTTGACCTTTTTAATTATATTAGGTAAAATTAAATTAAATGAACTTGATTAAGCTAAGTGTGTTTATTTATAATAATATATATAAAGATTCTAATATATAAGATTCTAATTTAAATATTGGGGTATGTGTTTGTCGGGAAGATATTTCTTTTTCCTGCATTGAAATTATTATTTTTAAATTAATACGTGAATTAAATTTACCAAATATAAAAGAACCTTGAAAAGTAAATATGTCAAGTTCCTATTAGTTGTGGTTGTTTTAGATTATGCGCAGCACTTTATATTTTTGTACTCCAATACGATTTCCTTGCTATTTCTTTAATAAAAAATCTAGTAATTTAAATCTAGCCCTTTTTTGTATTTTTAAAATCAGATCTTATCTTCCAAAACCATTATTGTTATATTTGTAAATAATTATATAGTATTGATATAAAATGTCGTTTTAGAGAACATAAGTATTGAACATAAAATACTACTTTCTTGTAATGTCTAAAATTTAACCTTACATATTATAGGAGAAAGATATATTTCTTTTTAGGTTTTGTGTATTTGTGTAAATTTATATATTAATTCATTTCTATAAAGGAGGAAAAAGGAATGTTAAAAAGATTAACATTGGTAACTGTCCTTATTTTTGCATTGTTAGCTACTCAAGTAGTTTCTTTTGCATGGACAGACATCGTTACCAACCAAAACTTTGAGGGAGGCGTAGGACTTCCTTGGCACGTTGTTGAGGACTATCCGGCAAAGGCAGAGTTTGAAATTGCCAACAACGAGTATGTAATTGAAGTAATTGATCCTGGAGAGGCACAATGGGGCATTCAATTTAGACACAGACAAATTCCTATTCAATCAGGAATGCAGTACAAAGTGTCTTTTACAGTACAGGCAAGTAAAAGCTGTAGAATTTATACAAAAATAGGAGAAATGGACGAGCCTTATACTGAGTACTGGAATAATCAGTGGCAATCACACGAATTACAGGCAAATCAGTGGTATACTCATGAAGCAGAGTTTACAGGCAATGCTAATAATCCTATAGCAGAGTGGGCTTTCCACCTTGGTGACGGTGAAGGTACACAGTATGACAAAGCTACTGTTAAAGCTGGTACAATTGTAAGATTCACTAAAATGATCTTACAAGGTAAAGGTTATCAACCACCACCACCAACACCAACACCACCAAGAAAACAAATCCGTGTAAACCAGGTTGGTTACTATCCAAACTCCGCAAAAGTGGCTACCTTAATTGGTTCTGCAAGTACATGGGAATTAAAAGATAGTAGCGGAAGAACAGTTAAAAGTGGAAGCACAAAGTCATTTGGTTTAGACAAAGATTCTGGAGATACTGTTCAGTTAATTGACTTTTCAGACTTTACTACTGAGGGAACTTACTATCTAGAAGCTGGTGGAGAAAGCAGTTATGAGTTTAAAATAGGAAAAGATATTTACAGCGATCTTATGTATGATGCATTAAAGTACTTCTACTATAATAGATCCGCACAGCCAATAGAAGCAGCTTATTCACATGATCCAAGTTTTGTACGTGCTGCAGGACATACTAGAGACGTTGCTAAATGTGTTGAATTTAAAGAGTCAAGAGATACATATGGCGGAACTCATTCACTTGATGTTACTGGTGGATGGTATGATGCTGGTGACTATGGTAGATACGTAGTTAATGGTGGTATAGCTGCATGGACACTTATGAACCAATATGAGCGTGCAGTATCTCATGGTAGAGATAAATACTATGTGGATAATACAATGAATATTCCTGAAAGTGGCAACAGAGTACCTGACTTACTTGACGAAGTACGTCCGGAATTAGAATTTATGCTAAAAATGCAAGTTCCTTCTAACTACAAGAGAGCAGGTATGGTTCATCACAAAGTTCATGATGACCGCTGGACAGCTCTAGGATTAGCACCTGGTGATGATGCTGACAGAGAACGTGTATTAAAGCCACCAACAACAGCAGCAACACTAAATATGGCTGCATCTGCTGCAATGGGATCACGTCTATTTGAAGAGATAGATCCTTCATTTGCAAATGAACTTATAAGTGCTGCAGAAGTAGCATGGGCAGCTGCAGTTGCTAACCCTTCAATTTATGCTCCATTCACAGCAACTATGGGTGGAGGACCTTATGGTGATGACTATGTAGAAGACGAATTCTACTGGGCAGCAGCAGAATTATATATAACTACTGGTAAATCAAC
>DUVG01000215.1 GCA_012841175.1 Clostridium sp. | reverse complement strand
TTTCAGGTTCTTTAACTTTTAAATTATCTATAATTTGTCTTAGTTTGTTTGCTTGATCCATCATTCACTAAATGCTCCCTATTAGATTTTTTGTTATTTTGTCGATATCTGCTAACTCTATGTCGTCAGGCACATTCTGTCCATTTGTCACGTAGGAAAGTTTTTTGTCAGCATACTGTTTTACATTAAGAATAATTCCTAAGGAAGGAGACTCATCTAGCTTTGTAAAAATTAGTTTATAATTTTCCAAAAAACTATAGCTGTCAATAATTTCTTTGCAATTATTCACACTTGTAGTTGTACTTAAAACTAAAAAAATTTCATCTGCACCAATTGATTTTACCAAAGCTTTCAGCTCATTAAAATGGGGCTTATTTCTGCTGCTTCTACCAGCAGTATCTATAAATATAATATCTTTGTCTTGATATTTTTCAATTATGTTACTTATCTCGTTTAAAGAATACACCACATTCAAAGGCATTCCTAATATCTCTGCATAAGTTCTAAGCTGCTCTACTGCTGCAATCCTATAGGTATCTGCCGTTATAAGCCCTACATCCTTTTGGTGGTTTAAAGCATAATTTGCTGCAATTTTTGCCAAGGTAGTGGTTTTTCCCACTCCCGTTGGGCCTACAAACATAACTATTGTGGGTTTTCCATCTTCTCGAAGTTTTATTGTCTCTGGTCTTCCAAGCATTCCAGATATAAGATTATAAAGCATTAACGCGGTATTGTTAACACTCACATTTGAATTGCACCTTTCCTCGACTATATCTAATAACTGTTTAATAATTTTAGTATCAACTTCATTACTTTTAAGATTGTTTTGAAAAAGTTCCATAACCTTTGAAACCTTTTCATCTTTTGACACCTTGTCTGGTTTTTTTACAGGTTTGTGAACTTCTTCATATATTTTTTGGAGTATGTTTTCCATACTACTAACCTTATTCTCCAACAATGCGATTTTTTCCTCTTTTTCTTTTGATATACTTCTTAATTCATCATAACTCTCTCCATTTTTCTCACTGCTGTCATAAGGAGATTTTTTAGGTTTCATATTTTGATATTCATCAATGGCTGCTAGCACCTCAATCATTGGTTTTGACATGAAGTTCAAAAAGCCTCTCTGTCTTACCTTTCTAGTATTTAATATTACTGCTTCGCTTCCTAAATCCATTTTTACTTTTAACATAGCTTCTTGGGCATCTTTTCCTATATACCTTCTTATTTTCATTAAATACTCACCGTCCCAACAGCTTGAACCTGTATATCAGGGTCAAGTTCATTATATGATAGTACTACAAGTCCTGGTATAGACTGATCTACAAGTCTTTTAAAATATAGTCTTACAATTGGTGATGCTATTATAATAGGCTGCTGTCCTAAATTCATAAGCTTTTGAATTTGCTTTGATAAATTATTTATAATTGAATTAATTATTCCAGGTTCTAAATTTATAAATGAACCAGTTTCAGTTTTTTGAACAGAATCCATAATTACTTGCTCTAGCTTTGGGTCTAGTGTTATAACAGATGATTGCTTTTCTTTCATAAATCTTCTGGAAATAGCTCTTCCTAAAGCTTGTCTTACATATTCAGTTAGCATATCCGTGTCATTTGTAGTTGGGGCATAATCAGCTAATGTTTCTAGAATTGTTACCATATCTCTTATAGATATACCCTCTTTTAAAAGGTTTGCAACAACTTTTTGAATTTCTCCAATTGTCATTACCTTAGGAACAAGTTCTTCCACTATAGCAGGGTAATTTTCCTTCACCTTATCTATAATTGTCTGAACCTCTTGTCTACCTGTAAGTTCATGGGCATGTCTTTTAATTACTTCAGTAAGATGAGTAGCTATTATAGATGGAGGATCCACCACAGTATAGCCTAGCATTTCTGCCTTATCTCTTTGTGACTCATTTATCCATACAGCAGGAAGGCCAAATGCAGGTTCAGTAGTATTAATTCCAGATATCTCCTCTTCTATAATTCCAGGGCTCATTGCAAGATAATGGTCAAGCATTAATTCTCCACCTGCCAGTTCAACTCCTTTAATTTTTATAATATACTGATTAGGGCTCAAGGCTATATTGTCCCTTAGCCTTATTACAGGAACTATCATCCCTAAATCTAATGCAAGCTGCCTTCTTATCATAACAACCCTATCAAGTAAATCACCACCTTGATTTACATCTGCCAGAGGAATTATACCGTACCCAAATTCCAACTCTATAGGGTCAACTTGAAGAAGATTAACCACATTTTCAGGTTTTCTTATTTCTTCAACTTCATTTTCTTCAACCTGTTCTTCTTCTAATTTTTCAAATTCTTCTCTATGTTTTGTAAGCATCATTCCTAAAATTATAAATATTACACCTAGTGTAATAAATGGCAGCGTAGCCAAGGGGAAGGCTAGTAAAAAGCAAAAACCTCCAGCGATAAAAAACACTTTTGGATTATATAGTATCTGTTTTCTCAAATCATCGCTTATTCCCTCATCTGATGCAGACCTTGTAACTATAAGTCCTGTTGCAAATGAAATTAAAAGAGCCGGCACTTGGCTTACAAGACCATCTCCAATGGTAAGTATTGTATAGTTTTGCAGGGCAAAACCAAAATCTTCCCCTCTTATTAAAATACCTATTATTAATCCACCTATTATATTTAGTATAGTAGTAATAATACTTGCTATGGCATCTCCTTTTACAAACTTTGTAGCCCCAT
>DUVG01000214.1 GCA_012841175.1 Clostridium sp. | reverse complement strand
TGTGGAACATGTCTATCATACCTATTGTAAAAAAGACACTTCCCAAAAAAACCGTCCTTAAATTCCGTGTCTGGTCATAGGTGTAGTAGGATACTACGAATACTGAAAAGGAGACAAGTATGCTAATAAACTCAAATAGATAGTGCCAAGTCAGGTAGTTTGCTATGCTCATAATTTGTTCAAACTCTCTCTCAAAAAGCCCCACCATTTCCAAAAGGGCATATGCAACAACACCTGTAATTATTAATATAATGTAGTGCTTGTATTTAGTGTATATATCTGATATTTTTTTCAGCATTTGTCCTCACATACTTAGATTTTTTATTCTCCATGTCATTTATAGGAAGAAAAGTCTTTGCTTTACCCACTTAATATTTTTACCCTATTCATTTTAACATTTCTTATGACCCGTATGCAAGTAATAAGCCATAAAATAACGTTTTTTGACCAATCAAAAAGCTTTAAAAGAAAGGTATCTTAAGATAATTTTAGATAATGCAAGAATAAACAAGTCGTTTTAACATATTAAGGATTAGCAGTCATATTTACTATAATACATTATTTGATGCTTTCATAGTATATGATATACTAAAATTGCCAATAGACAAATATTTGCACTAATTCTAAATAATTTATTAAAAGTAAGGGAGGTAAAGGCATGAAATTAAAATCCAAAGTAAAGAGGACAGTGACACCTTCTATCAAAAAATATTTGATGAAAAAATACAAAAGCAGTTCATCTGAATACAAGGACATAGATAGATTTTGATTGTTCTACTCCAAGTGAGTGGACGGAAAAGTGGGTTAATGACTTTGAAAAGAAAAATGAACAACTGAAAAAATTGTTTTAAACATAAATCTTAGGTATAATTTAAGCTCCTTAGTTAATAAATTTCAGCCTCCATCGGGATTATTAACTAAGGAGCTTTTTTTACTGTTCTATCATTGTATTGTTCAGATCATCTAATCCGCCGTCTTTACTTATAATTATTTTCTCTTCCTTTTGTGTCTTTACAGTTTTGTATTTTATTTTTCCCTGTGCAAGAGCTGTCTTTAACACCGTTTCCATATCCTCTGCAATGACAAATTTTATTTTTCCTCTAACATTTTCAGGGATTTCGTCTAAATCTTTTTTATTGTCAACAGGCAGAATAATGGTATCAATGCCTGCCCTGTGGGCTGCTAACACTTTTTCTTTAAGCCCTCCTATTGCTAAAACCCTTCCTCTTAGGGTTATTTCACCGGTCATAGCCACATTTTTCTTAACAGGTATATTTGTAAGGGCAGAAACCATTGCCGTAGCCAGCGTTATACCTGCAGAAGGCCCATCCTTTGGAATAGCCCCTTCTGGAACGTGAATGTGGATATCGTACTTTTTATAAAACTCCTTATCAATTCCATACAAATCCACCCTAGAGCGTATAAAACTCATTGCAGCCCTTGCGGACTCTTTCATAACATCTCCTAACTGTCCTGTCAACTCTAGTTTTCCATTTCCCTCCATAAGCGTTACCTCTATAGATAAAGTGTCCC
>DUVG01000213.1 GCA_012841175.1 Clostridium sp. | reverse complement strand
GAGGCTTTTACGCTATAAATTAAAATATTAAAAAAAGAAGGAGAGATAAAAATGAAAAAAGCAACTATTCAATTGGAGACATTAACTTGTCCATCATGTGTTTTAAAAATTGAAAATGCAACAAAAGCTGTATCAGGTGTGGATGGGGATAGTGTAAAGATAATGTTTAACTCAAGTAAATTAAAGTTTGATTTTGACGATGAAAAAACGTCAGTGGAAGAGGTTGAAAAGGCTATTTCTGCCCTTGGATTCCAGGTAAAGAAATCTCAAGTTAAATAAAGGAGATTAATCTTAAATCTAATATTTTAAAGGCTTTTGGCATTAAATTTGCTGGAGCCTTTTTATTTTTTACAGGTATTTTTTGAAAAATAAAAAGAAAATTTCATATTAGCAAAATTTTGTATAGTATATATTAAAAAAATATGATATTATTGTAGAAAACAACAAGGGAAGGATACTGTTATGAAAAGACTATTGGTAGTTTTACTAGTTGTGGTATTGCTTGCAAGCTTTATAGGATGCAGCACAGAAGACTTACTAGGTGGTAATGACCAGAATGTTAAATCGTCCCCACCCATAGATTCAACAACACCAACAGTTGAATCCTCTTATGTTACACAAGAACCATCTCAAATGCCAGGGGCAATTCTAGAGGATGAAAAAACTCTTAGTCCATTAGAAGTACATTTTTTAGATGTTGGGCAAGCAGATTGTATTCTAATTAAAACACCCCTACAAAAGGCTATACTAATTGATTCCGGGAAAAATAGCCATGAGGATACCGTTGTATCCTATATAAAATCCCAAGGGATTGATACAATTGATGTAGTGGTGGGAACACATCCACATGAGGACCATATTGGAGGATTAGATGCTGTAATTAATAGCTTTGATATTGATAAGATATTTATGCCAAAGGTTGCCTACACAACCAAGACTTTTGAAGATGTTCTTAATGCTATAAAAAACAAAGGTTTAAAAGTGACAACTGCTTTTGAGGGCACAAATATTGAGGTTGATACAAATTTAAAAGTTGAGATGTTAGCGCCTAATAGCGAAACCTATGATGATATAAACAATTATTCTGCAGTTATTAAACTAAGTTACAACAACACATCCTTCCTTTTCACAGGGGATGCGGAAAGTATTTCAGAACAAGAAATGACTTCAAGAGGCTATGATTTAAAAGCAGATGCATTAAAAGTAGGGCATCATGGAAGTGCTACATCTACTACTGCTTTTTTTCTAAATAAAGTCAGTCCCCAATATGCTATTATTAGTGTGGGAAAAGACAATAGTTATGGACATCCAGATAATTTAATATTAAACAGGTTTAAAAACTTTGGAGTGGAAGTATTTCGTACAGATGAAGACGGAACTATTATAGCAACTAGTGATGGCGAAACTATAAAATTTGATAAAAAAGAAAAATAAAGGATACACCCCTTGTAAAAGATGCAACTTGCCTTAAAAAATGGTGTAAGGTAGAAGGAGATAAAACACATGAAAGTTACAATTGATAGGTTTGAAGGAAATTATGCTGTTGTAGAACTTGAGAACAAAACAGTATCCAATATGCCTATAGAATTATTGCCTAAAGGTGCAAAAGAAGGTTCTGTATTAAAAATTGAACTTGATACTGAAGCAACAAATAATCAAAAGGAGAGAATTCAAAAACTAATGGATGAAGTATGGGAATAATGAAATAAAGGGGCATTAGCCCCTTTTGTTTTT
>DUVG01000212.1 GCA_012841175.1 Clostridium sp. | reverse complement strand
CTAACTCTGGATTACAAGACCCATGGGTTAAAGGTATGGGTTGGAAGCCAGGTGGATTCCCACCACAAAAGTGCTTCTTAGACAATATTGAATCATGGTCAACAAACGAAGTTACAATTAACTGGAACGCTCCTCTAGCTTGGGTAACTGGTTACTTAACAGAAATTGCTGAATTTGGTCCAGTTGCTGAAGGTGGTATTGAAGATCCTGTTACATTAGGAGACATTAACAAAGACGGACGTATTAACTCAGTAGACGCAACATTAATGTCAAGACTTATACTTGAAATGGAAGTAAATAATGCTGATAAAAAAGCTGCTGACATAAACCAAGACGGAAGAATTAATAGTGTTGACGCTACATTGTTATCAAGACACATATTAGAAATTAGCCTTATAAAATAATATCACTAAAGTAAAAAAAGAGGAATGGCGATTGCCATCCTCTTTTTTTTAGCCTTTTTTATTTTAAAGTCAAGGGAAATACCGAAGAACCAAATATTAAATCCAATTAATATGCTCAATCTAGCAAATTATTGTTTATATTTATTAGAAATATGCTATAATAATAAAGTTATTAATTATTTTATGAGAATTAGATACAGGGATTTTTAAAAGAGTCTCGTTTTAATACATATATAATATAAATGGAGGTTTAGTTGTGGCAAGAAAAAAGAAAAAACTAAGGATTATTCCCCTTGGCGGTTTAGGTGAAATCGGAAAAAACATCACTGTGTTTGAATATGGGGAAGATATCATTGTTGTTGACTGTGGAATTGCATTTCCCGAAGATGATATGTTGGGTATTGATTTAGTGATACCTGATGTAACTTATCTAAGCAAAAACAAAGATAAAATTAAAGGATTTATTTTGACACATGGTCATGAGGACCATATTGGGGCACTGCCTTATATACTCAAAGATATAAATGTGCCTGTATATGGTACTAAATTAACTTTAGGACTTGTTGAACAAAAACTTGCGGAGCATGAGCTTTTAAGCAGTGTAAAGCTTAAAACTGTAAAGCAGTCAGATGTGATTCAACTAGGATGTTTTAAGGTGGAATTTATAAGGTCAAGTCATAGTATTGCAGATTCTGTTGCCCTTGCAATATTTACGCCTGTGGGTATTATTGTGCATACTGGAGATTTTAAAGTTGACTATACGCCTATAGAAGGAGAACCAATTGATTTGGCAAGGCTAGCTGAATTGGGCAAAAAAGGTGTTTTATTACTTATGGCAGATAGTACAAATGTGGAAAGAGAAGGATATACCATGTCTGAACGGACAGTTGGACAAACTTTAGATGAGATATTTATGGATAGTAAAAGCAGAATATTAGTTGCTACCTTTGCTTCTAATGTCCATAGAGTGCAGCAAGTGATAAATGCCGCTGTTAAATTCAAAAGAAAAGTGTCCATTTGTGGAAGAAGTATGGTTAATGTGGTAAATGTAGCTATGGAACTTGGATATATGAATGTTCCAGAAGGAGTAATTATTGATATTGACAGTATTAATAAATATCCTCCAGAAAAACTAGTTATTATTACAACTGGAAGTCAAGGTGAACCTATGTCAGCATTGTCAAGAATGGCATCAGGTGAACACAGAAAAGTTGAAATTGTACCTGGAGATAAGGTCATTATTTCAGCAACTCCAATACCAGGAAATGAAAAATTTGTTTCAAAGGTTGTAAATGAATTATTTAAAAAAGGTGCAAAAGTGATATATGAAGCCCTAGCAGATATACATGTTTCTGGACATGCATGTCAGGAAGAGCTAAAGCTTATTCATAGCCTTATAAAGCCTAATTACTTTATCCCAGTACATGGGGAGTACAGACATCTAAAACAACATGGCAACCTTGCTCATGAATTAGGTATGCCTAAGGAGAATATCTTTATAATGGATATAGGTAATGTTCTAGAAATTACTGATGGTGTTGCAAAGTTAAATGGTAATGTTTCTTCTGGAAGGGTTTTAGTTGATGGATTAGGAGTTGGGGATGTAGGAAATATTGTTCTTCGGGATAGAAAGCACCTTTCACAGGATGGACTGATTGTGGTTGTAATATCAATTGAAAGTAGCAGCGGAGAACTAGTTGCAGGTCCCGATGTTATTTCTAGAGGATTTGTCTATGTTAGAGAGTCAGAGGACCTTATGGAAGAAATTCGAGAAATTTCTAGAAAAGCATTAGAAAAATGTGATGAAAAGAAAAAGAGTGATTGGGCAACCAAAAAGAGCATTATAAGAGATGCATTGCGAGATTACCTATATGAAAGAACAAAAAGACGTCCAATGATTCTTCCTATAATTATGGAAGTGTAAAAAAAATCAGTTTTAAATTAATAATCTAATCGGTTTATAAAAAAGTTAAAAAAAGCTTTAGGTGGTGGAAAAACGCTGCCTAAAGCTTTTTTTGGATTTTAACTAAACAAGCAAATCAAAAGAAGTAGATCAAAGGAAGATTAAATTTAAAGTGTAACAAATATATCCAAATGGGACAAATATACAAAAGGATTTTCAACTAAAATGTAGAATATATAATAGACTCAAATTATTGAATGTAGCAAAAAGGTTATCAATTCTAAAGAAATCCAAGTAATAATTAAGTAAATAGGTTTATTATGTAGATATTAAAGTTTATACCTTAATGAGTAACATAGATTTTAAAAATGTTAGGATGGTGTATTCAATGAAATTAGATTTATCAAAGAGGATTATTATTTTTGTAGGCATTCTTGTATTACTTGTATCTTTATCTATTGGCCTAATTTCTATTAAAGTTTCTTCTAATGCCATAATTAAAGAGGTTGAAGAGGCGATGATTCGATATGCAGATGAAGGGGCTAAACATATGGAGACGCGTATTAGCGTTAGTTTAACAGCTTTATATGAAGTTGCAAATAGAGATAGAACAAGGTCAATGGATTTGCAAATTCAAAAAGAATCAATGGTAGAAGATGTAGAGAGATTAGGTTATTTGGATTTAGCAGTGGTGATGCCAGATGGAACGGCACATTATGTTTTAGGTGAAGAAACAGCGAATTTAGGAGATAGAGAGTATGTAAAAAGAGCTTTTCAAGGAGAGCCGAATGTTTCTAATCCAATAATAAGTAGAGTAACAAATAGTGTAGTGGTTATGTTTGCTGCACCAATTGAAGTTGATGGAAATGTAGAGGCTGTTTTAATAGGAAGAAGGGATGGAACTACATTAAATGATATTACAGATGAGATGGGATTAGGTGATAAGGGATTTGCTTTTGTACTAGGGCCTGATGGGACTTTTTATTCACATCCTAATAGAGAGTTCGTAATGGAGCAAAGAAATATATTTAAAGATATTGAAGAGGAAGGAAGCTTAAAAAGCTTAGGAGAGGCAATTAATAGATTGGGAATGGGAAATACTGGCTTGGCAAATCATGAGTTTTTAGAGGAAGAATATATTACTGCAATAGCAAAAATTCCAAATTCCAATTGGACTCTTGGAATTGCAGCAGACAAAAAGGAAGTTTTACATAGTGTAACATCTTTAAGAAATATAATATTATTAGTTTTTGCTATTGTATTTATTCTAGGTATGTTGGCTTCTATAGCATTGAGTAGGACAATTTCCAACCCAATTAAATATTTAGTGGATATAATTAAAAAAATGTCTGAATATGATCTTACATTTGATAAAAATCATAAAGCCATGAAATCTATAAATAGGACGGATGAAATAGGAATAATAACAAGGTCAGTAGTAAAGATGCAAAGTAATCTTATATTACTTATTAAAAATATTTCTCAAATGTCCGAAAGCTTGGCTTCGTCTTCAGACGAATTATCTTCTAACAGTCAGCAATTATCTTTAGCATCTGGAGAGATAGCAAAAACAATAGAAGAGATTGCAAGAGGAGCTACTAATCAAGCAAAAGAAAATGAACAAGGTGTTGAGAGGACTTCAGAATTAGGAAGTTATATAGAAGATACTCGAATAATAAGAAATAATTTAAATAATGCTTTAGAAAATGTTGATCTCCTTAAAAATGAAGGTGTTTATGTATTAGAACATTTAGTAGAAAAGTCTATTGAGAATAGTGAGGCTAGTAAAAGAATAAATAGTGTTGTTTTTGAGACTAATGAAAGTACAAAAAAAATAGAAAATGCTGGTGAAATGCTAAAAAGTATTGCAGCACAAACTAATATGCTTGCATTAAATGCTTCTATAGAAGCGGCCAGGGCTGGAGAATCAGGAAAAGGATTTGCAGTTGTTGCCGATGAAATTAGAAGTTTGGCAGAGCAATCAGGAAAATTCACGAACGAAATTTTAAAAATTATTCAAGAACTTTCTGATAAAAGTAAAAATGCTGTTGTTTCAATAGAACAGGCAACAGAGATTGTTAAATCACAAAATGAGATTGTTGATGATACAAGTAAAAAATTTGAGGGTATTTCTAATGCTATTGAAACAATGAAAAGAGAGCTTAAAGAATTAAATGAGTCTAGCGAGATGATGGAAAGAAAAAAAGAAGATATGATGGACATGATTTCAAACTTATCGGCGATTTCGGAGGAAAATGCAGCAGGAACTCAAGAAGCCTCTGCTTCGGTAGAAGAGCAAACTGCATCTATAATGGAGATTGCAGAATCTACAGATTTTTTAGCTGAATTAGCACAAAAAATGATGATGGAAATAGAAAAGTTTAAATATTAGTTTTAAAAGGATTTACTAAATTTTAATTATATTTTGAGTGAATTCTTGACCGGCTTTTCTATATTTGGGATTTTTGTAACCTAGTACATACAAATCTGTAGAAATACACTCTAATTCAAGCATTTTTTTAAAAAGAGGATTACAAGAGTTTATAAAGTCAGCAGTTTTTAGAATTAAGGGAATGATGGAATTTTTTTTAATAAGGGACATTAGAAACTTTCCAGATTCGTTAAATCCAAGCACTCTGGCATATTGAGGACCAAAGTGAAGATTAAAATTATTTATGTCACATGAAGTGATTCCTATCATTATACTCATAAGAATTCTCTGTATTCTTGTAGTAGTATAGCGTTTTGTGCATATTTTATCTATCAATTCACTATATGTACCGCTACTATCTGCTGCATTTTTTATTCTGTTTTCGAGACCTTCTGATATGTACACTATTTCTTTTAGATGGTCTATATTCATTTTTCTTATTTGAGCAGAAATAATATGGTAAAAGCAAGAGTCGATAACAGGGCCTCTTCCGGAAGAAAATTCTTTATTTAGAATATTATAACTAAATTTAGGCAAAGTTGTATCTAAAACATTTTGTAAAGAAGAGTTCTCCAATGCTAAAAGGTGTTTTCTAATAGCTGTAGCACTTGAAATATTTCCTGTTATATCTTCTGTATTATAATTATTATTGATTCTTTTAATTGTAACAGGTATTATGTCACTATTTAAGCGTTTTAAAGCTTTTAAATATTCTATGCCAAGAATGTTATTTGATTTATTTAATAAACTATCTATGTCTGGATAAAAGTCTTTTTTTTCGTGAAAATATTTCATTAAAGCTTGATTTCTTGCCACTGGGTAAGATAAGCCTTTTTTAAGTTCATTTTTTAATAATGATTTATATAATAAAGGCTCATCATAGAGGATATGGGCAATGTCATCAAGGGGCTTTATTTCCCCTGATTCACTTCCAAAGCATAAGTAATCTACAATTCCAATGTCATTTAAAATTTTTACAGCGCCGTAAGCAAAATATTCGGCACTAGATAATGCATAAACCACGGGAAGTTCAATTACTAAATCTACACCACTAAGTAAGGCTGCTTTTGCTCTTGCCCATTTGTTTATAATTGCAGGCCCACCCCTTTGGACAAAATTACCACTCATTACACAAACTACGTATTTGGCACCAGTAATTTTCTTTGCCTCTTTGATATGATAAAGATGTCCATTGTGAAATGGATTATACTCTACAACCAGCCCTAATACTTTCATATACAAAATCCTTTCTTTATAAAAGGGTTTATTTTAAAAGATATAGTTTTATTATATATTAAATTTTTAATTTGTGCTCTATTTTTTCTTTTCCTCCTTTTCTAAAACATCAATATTATTTAAAGTTACCTTGCCCTTTATGCTGGAAAGAGATTTATTTTTTTCATTTACAACCATTTCTAGTTCATGAATGGAATAGTCAAGTTTATTTGTTCTTTCAGGTCGATCCTTTTGTATGGAAGTTTTATAAAAGGACCAGGAAGATTTAAGGTTTTGAAGGTCTTTTTCTGAATCATCCCAATTATCTGTTAAGGCATTTAATATTGTACTTCTAGTATAGTGGCGAAGCCTTTTTATTTCAGGTGAGTAGGGTGTATCAAAAAGCATATATAGGTCTGGAATATAAGAATAAAGATTATTTGTAGCCATTAATGAATTAACCGATTCTCTGTTTAAAACCATATTTGTAAGATTGTTTAATGATACACTAAAATTATCAATAAGTTCTCTAGGTGCATTTGTTTCCATAGCAAAAGAAGTAAAATTGTTCCACTGATAATGCAAATTATTTATTGTGCTATCGGCTTTTTGCCAATCAGTTTGTTTACTGTCTTTAGAATCATTTGAATTTTGAGTGTTTTTATCAGATTCTTCTTTTTTTTCTTCTTTATTTTCTTCTTTTTTTTCTTTCTTTTCTTCGTTCTTTTTCTCATCTTCCTTATTTTCGCTTTTTTCTTCTTCTTTTTTATCTGTATTACCTTTTAAGTCTTGAGTATTTTTATCTTTTTCAACATTTGAAGCAGGGCCATTTAATACTAGAAATATTTTTTCAATACTTTCTTCTATTTTTTCTAAATCTTTAGGCACTTCATTTTTGCTTTTTTCAAAACTTAACTGTTGTTGCTGTGGCTGCTGGCTATTTTCAAAGTCCCTACTGCATCCGCTAAAGACAATAAGGATTGTGACTGCAACTATAATTATTTTATTTTTCATATTAAAAATACTCCTCCATTCTATTGATGATTTATAAATATTATTCTCAAAAAGCTTTAAAAAAACAAACATTTTCAAATGGTATTTTCTATAGAAATAACCCGAGAATAATGGTAGAAAGCTGTTTTAAAGAAAAAATTACATAAAGGATTTTAAGTGATATTGTCTAATTTTAAATATTGATAGAAATACATCAATTTTAATATGGATTGTTAATAAATAGCATGTACAATTTAAAATTTAAGTTAGATAACTTTGCAATATTGCAAAGCTCTAACAAAAAACAGGAGGTAATTAAATGTATGTTACTGTAAATTTATCATCAAGGAAGACTGGGGCAATTAAATGTTTTCTAGAAAAATTCTATCAAAAAGAGCTGGATATAGACGATGGGGTGGAACAGTGGGTTTATGTTTACAAAAAACCCTTAGATGCTATTGAAATGATAAGCACTGTTATTGACAATAACGATAAACATAAAATTTCTGTTTTTGTACAGGTTGACAAATATGATATACATCCTGTAACATATGAAAATTATAATGACATCATTAAAGCATTATTGTATTTATATTATAAAGAAGAAGGAGTATATGAAGAAAGTACATAAATTTGATTTACAAGAAGATTTAGAATATAATTATGTTAAAATATAATAAAGTTTGTGGAATAAAGAGAAGTTTCTTTATATACACAACCATTATTAAACCATTAAGGTTTAATTTTTTTACCATCTAGTTTGGGGGAGAAAAGTTTATGTTTTTTAAAAAGACATTAGAATGTATAGGAGATTTAGATGGAAATTTAGTGGATAAGGCAAAAAAAAGACTTGATAGTTTGACAAAACCTTTAGGAAGTTTAGGTGAACTTGAGAAACTGGTACAACAAATTGTTGGCATAAGCGGACAGCTATTTCCTAATGTGCACAAAAAAACCGTTATAATTATGTGTGCAGATAATGGAGTGGTTGAAGAAGGAGTCAGTTCTTGTCCTAAAAGTGTTACAGCTTTAGTAACTCAAAATTTTTTAAAAGGATTTACTGGCATAAATGTTTTTACTAAGTTTGTAAATGCTGATATAGTTGTGGTAGATATAGGAGTGGATAAGGATATTGAGTGTGATGGAATATTAAATAGAAAAATTAGAAGAGGAACATGGAATATAGCAAAAGGACCTGCTATGACCAGAGAAGAAGCGGTAAAGGCAATTGAGACAGGTATTTATATTGTGAAGGATTTAAAGGACAAAGGTGTTGAATTATTAGGAACAGGTGAGATGGGGATAGGAAATACAACTACTAGCAGTGCTGTTTCAGTTGTTCTTACAAATTCTAAACCAGAAGATATGGTAGGATATGGTTCGGGCTTATCTTTCCAAGGATTTAAAGATAAAATAGAAGTTGTGAAGAAAGCAATCTGCGTAAACAAGCCTAATGAAAATGATGTTTTAGATGTTATTTCTAAAGTAGGAGGATTTGATTTAGCTGGTCTTGTAGGTTGTTTTATTGGTGCTTCGGCATATAGAATTCCAATAGTTATAGATGGTTTTATATCTGCTACAGCAGCACTGGCAGCTGTTAAATTAGAGCCAAAAGTTAAAAACTTTATTATTTCTTCTCATGCTTCAGCAGAACCAGGAAGCAAGAAAGTGATGGAAGCACTAAAACTCAAGCCAATGCTTGATTTAGGTATGAGACTTGGGGAAGGTACAGGAGCAGCTTTAGCTTTTAATATTATTGAGTGTGCTTTGTATGCATATAAAAACATGGGGACATTTGAAGATGCAAATATAGAGCAGTATGTAGAACAAATTTGAATGGGTGTGGTATTTTTGGAAGACAAAAAAGAAATTAGAAAAAAGGCACTGGAACTTAGAAGAGAACTTTTAGAAAAAGAAGTATTGGAAAAAAGCAAAATCATTACAAGTAAGATTACAACATTAAAGGAGTTTTTAGAAAGCAAAAATATTATGGTTTATATGGATTTTTCCAATGAAGTTTCAACTAAATTATTAATAGAAAAATGTTTTAAAATGGGAAAGAAAGTTTTTTTACCCTTGGTAAGTTATCAATCAAAAAGAAGATATCTTGAAGTTTATGAAGTAACAGACATTGAAAATCAAGTGAGTAAAGGTACCTACGGTGTTTTAGAGCCAATGAGGGATTTAACTAAAAAAGTTGATGGAAAAGTAATAGACATGGTTGTAGTTCCAGGGGTTGCTTTCGATGAAAAAAGAAATAGAATTGGCTATGGAGCAGGGTATTATGATACCTTTTTAAAAAGTACTAGAAAAGAATGCTATAAGGTAGGGATTGGTTTTGAACTGCAAATTTTCTGCCATATACCCACAGAAGAACATGATGTGCCTTTAGATATGATTGTTACTGAAAAAAGAATAATAAGATAGCATTTTAATTAATTTAGTTAAATATACTGATACTTTTAATTTAGTATTTTAAAATTTTACTCTTTACATATTAGAATAAAAGAGTATACTTATTAATCGGAGTGATTAATGGTATATAATAAATGCTAAATAAATTTGAGTATTTAACTAAAGTGAGGAGAAGAAATTTGGATTTTTATTTTGATTTAAACCTTGTTCAGCCGCAGAAAATAATACTTACACCTCAATTAAAGGAAGCTCTTGAAATACTTAAAATGAATTCTCAGGAGCTTACAGAGTATATTCAAAATGAGATAGAGATAAATCCTGCTTTAGATATTTACCCAGATTGTCCAGATACACAAAAATATGTATTGCCTATTACCTTAGAGACTAAGGAGTATTTTGAAAGAAATGATGAGATAATAGATTTTATAAATAATAATGTTGCAGATAAATCAGCAGTAAATATGTCTTTAAAAGATTATTTACTCATGCAGCTTGGTACTGTAAAATTATCTGAAAATGAAATGGAAATAGCAGAATATTTAATAGACAATATTGATGACAATGGATATTTGACAGTTACTCTTTTAGAAGCAGTTTCTTTTCTAAATTTTCCAATAAGCAAAATTGAAAAAATATTAAAAGTACTTCAAAGTTTTAAACCATCAGGTGTGTGTGCTAGAAATTTAAAAGAATGTCTTATAATTCAGTTAAAGCATATGGGTATTGAAGATGAAAATATGGAAAATATTATAAAAAAGCATCTAAACTATTTGGCAGACAATAAAATATTGCAAGTTGCAAAAGAAAATGGTATCAGAAGAGAGCAGGTAATTGAAATTTATAAATTTATTAAGACTTTAGAACCAAAGCCAGGGAGAAAGTTTTATGGAGGAAGACAAATTAAATATATTATCCCTGATGCTATAGTTAAAAAAAACAATGATTATTTTGAAGTGTATGTAAATGAAGATGCTTTACCTAATATCAATATAAATAGTTATTATAAAAGTATTTTAAGTGAAGATATCAATATAGAGGCAAGAAAATTTATACAGTCTAAAATTGATAGAGTAAATTGGTTGATTAAATGTATTGAAAAAAGAAAAAACACATTATTAAAGGTTTTATTATGTGTTGTTGATAAGCAAAAGGAGTTTTTTAAAAAGGGTAAAAAATATATAAAACCCCTTACTATGGAAGAGGTTGCCAGAGAAATTTCTGTTCATGAATCAACTGTAATAAGAGCTGTTAGTGGAAAGTATATTCAGTGTTCATGGGGGATTTTTGATATAAAGTATTTATTTCCTTCTAGAGTGTCAAAGAGTTAAAATAGCCTTTCTATAATGTTCTTATTAAAAATTTAATAAGGACAATTTTTATATCTAAAACTCAGTACATATATTAATAATTAGAAAAGCATATTGTTTAAAATTAATATTTATGAAACCTAAAATATTAAAATCCAAAATTGTTATAAAAAAATACAAAGATAAAAATAAAGAATGGGAAATTATCATTAAAAAACTGATAAAGTTGTTAATGGAGTGAGGACTATTATATGTGATTTTTATAAAGCAGCTATTTATGTGAGGGAAAGTAGGGATGATAAGGAAGAGAATTATGAGACCATTGAGACTCAAAGAGACCTGCTTATAAAATATGTAAAAACTAATAATTTAGGAGAAATAAAGAGGATTTATATAGATGATAATGTATCTGGGGCGGGTTTTGAAAGAGACGGTATAGAAGCTTTAAAAGAAGATGTTTTAAATAAAAGTATTAATTTACTTGTAATAAAAGACTTGTCCCGTCTAGGAAGAAATAATGCTAAAACTCTTTTATTTCTTGATTTTTTAGAAGAAAATGGAGTAAGGGTAAAGACTTTTGATGGAAGATATGATAGTTTAAAAGATAATGAGACAGTTGGTATTGAGACTTGGTATAATGAACGTTATATTCAAGATATTTCCAGAAAAATCAGGGCAAGTTTAAGATTTAAAATTGAAAGAGGTGAGTATGTAGGAAAGGCACCTTATGGCTATGAAAAGTCTCTCTCTGAGAAAAATAAACTTATTGTAAAAAAAGACGAGGCGATGGTGGTTAGAAAAATATACAGTCTGTATGGAGAAGGATATGGATATTCTTATATAGCAGATTTTTTAAACAAAGAAGGGTATCTGTCTCCAAGTAGAGGATTGTGGAATCCTGCAACAGTTAGAAGGATTATATGCAGCAGTGTATATGCAGGTGATACTGTACAGGGAGTGAGTGAGAAGGTAAGTTTTAAAAGCAAAAAAACAAGAAGACTTCCAGAAGATAAATGGATAATAACAAAAAACACTCATGAGCCAATTATTGAAAGAGAAGAATATGAAAAAGTACAGGAGATTAGAAGAAAAAAAAATAAAAGGTTAAGCTCTCACAAGGGTAAATTGCATATATTTAAGGGATTGTTGTACTGTGGAGGATGTGGAAGCCTCATGTATGCCAGAAAAAGAAAGGAAAGGCCTATGGGCTATATTTGCAGTAGTTACAGTAAACATGGGAAGTCTTCATGTACCAGTCATCATATATGTGAAAGAGATTTGGCTGAAATTGTATTAAATGATTTAATTAAGTTTTTTAGAAATAAAGACGTAATAAAAATAATTTCCAGGGAAAATGGGGGAAATAATAAAAAAGATGCTTTAATTGATACAATAAAGAAACAAATTGAATGTAAAAAAAAGCAGCAGGAAATAATTTATCAAGATAGACTTGAGAGTAAAATATCTGAAGAATTATTTTTAAGAATTAATAAAAAAATAGAAAAAAATATTTTAGTTTTAAAAAAAGAAGTTGAAAGTATAGAGAAGAGGAATTTTGAAATTAAAGACATAAATGGTTTTTTGGAGTCTATAAAAAATAATCTTTGTAAAATAGGAATTACTCATAAAATTGCAAAGCTTATCATAAAAAAAATAGTGGTTTTTGAAAAAGGAGAAGAATATAGTGAAAAACTATGGAATTTAAATATTTCAGATGAGGAAAAAAGGGATATAAAAGAAAATGGTGCTGTTATAATAGAATATGCTTTTTAAAATTTGTCAAAGAAATAAATATTGCCAATTATTATAAAATTTTAATAATTGGCAATATTTACAAAACTATTTACACTCTCTATTTATAATTTAAGATGAAATATTTCATAAGTTTATGACCTTCATCAATAAAAATTTTTGTACTTGCTGCCTGGAGCTCATCATATCCGGCTAAACCAGATTTTTTACTACCAGACTTTTGATAAAGTAAATATGGCACAGGTTCAGAAGTATGGGTTCTGAGTGATAATGGAGTAGGATGATCAGGAAGAATCAAAATTTTATAATCATCATATTTTTGGAGTCCTTTTAAAATTGGTCCAACAACTTGTTCATCTATCAACTCTATGGATTTGACTTTATTTTCTATTTCATATCTATGTCCACACTCGTCAGGAGCTTCAATATGCAGATATACAAAATCACATCCTGATTCTAATTGTTCTAGTGCAGCTAAAGCTTTACCCTTAAAATTTGTATGAATATTGCCTGTAGCACCTTCTACCTCTATACTATTTAGCCCAGCTAGAATTCCTATTCCTTTGATAAGGTCAACGGCAGACACAACAGAACCTTGAATTTTGTACATATCATAAAATTTTGGAATATTAGGTTTTTTACCTTCTCCCCACAGCCAAATTGAATTGGCAGCATTAAGCCCTTTAGAAACTCTTTCTTTATTTATAGGATGGTCTTTTAATATGTCATAACTTTTAATCATCATATCCAAAATCATTTTGTTATCTGGAAGATAGCAGCCTATCTTTTTTTCTAATATATCATGGGGGGGTGTTAAATTTAATTTTGTCAGACCATTACCCCATACCATACAGTGCCTATAGCTTATTCCAGAGTAAAAGGATATTTTATCTGTTTTAAAATGTTTATTTATTT
>DUVG01000211.1 GCA_012841175.1 Clostridium sp. | reverse complement strand
TGTATCCATAATGTTCTTTATTAAAAAATAATGGCTGTACAAGATAGCAGTATAAAGGACAATTGTTTATAAATTTTTCAGGCAGTATATTTACAGTATTAAAATATTTTATATCATCGGTTATTTCTAATCTTTTTTTATTATCATAGGCATAAATCAATTCAGAATTTGTTGGAAGAGTAGTTTGGTCATTATCATTTATAATAGGACCATTGCAGTATTTTACAATATAACAACTTTGAATTTCAAACAGTTCTAATAGATTAGAGACTTTTTCAAATAATTCATCTGTGGTATTGGTTTGTAGTAATTCGTAAATCTTATATTCCATATGTATATTTTCTATAGGATTAATTGACAAATCATCTTGAAAAGGAGAATTACAAGAACAGCCACAAGATTTTCTAAGCACCATTTGTGCAGGAAAATGAATGGTTTTTTCAGGGATTTCATCTTTATTAATAATGTAATTTAGAGCAGTATCAATTATTTCATCAAAAGGCTGTCTGACTGTAGTTAGAGGATAATTATTTTTTTTAAGAATAGGGGAATCATCAAAACCTGTAACGTAAAAACTTTCTTCATGGCTTAGTTTAAGATTTTTTAAAGAATTTATAACACCGGCAGCCATATTGTCATTTGCGCATACCAATACATCTAAATCTATCTTGTTTACAAGAATATAATCTGCAACCTTGTAGCCAGATTCGTATTCAAAATCACCATTAAAAATTAAAGTTTCATTAGCGTGAATACCGTTTTCCTCAAGAACACTTAAATATGTTTGAAAACGTCCATTTGCTTCCCGATTGGTTTCAGGCCCTTTTAAAAAACCTATTTTTTCATATCCATGATCTTGTATCAAGTGAGTAATAAGATTTCTAATACCAGTTTTGCCATCTATCAAGAGGTTTAGGGCCTTTGGCATATCAATTCCTATAGAAACTATAGGAAGTTAATATATTGGTTGCAATAATCTATGAATCTGTTTATGCCAATATAATTCACTTGTGGTCCTGAAAGAATAATAAGTCCATCAAGGGTAGACTCATTCATTAATTTATATATGAAATTATGTTGTTTTTCTAAAGAAAATAAAGTGTCCCGTCCTAATCTTTTTCCTTCAAAGGCAATTAAATTACAGTTCATTTTGGCGGCTTTGTTTTTTAAATTTAGCCAAATAGGTGCCTGATAAGATCCACGTATCTCGTCAATCATGAATCCTATAGTTTTACGCTTATTCATTTTAACATCCTCCCTGGTAAAAGTTATATATTAAAAATTTAGTATATTAAAATTTCATATAAAAACCATATCTAAAAGTTATATCGGCAATAATTTCATGTTTATTTATGGGGCCAAGGGTTTAAATTTTATTCCTAATTGAAAAAAACAAAGATACTTTTTTCTTTTTTTCTTTGTTTTTTTGTGATATTATAACTGTGTGAAATTTTTTTATGATTATTTTAGTTTTTTAATGTGAGAAAGTTGGGTTTAATTAGAAAAAAAACAGATAATTTATTTGTGCAAAAATTTTGTGGGGAGTGTTATGTATGAAAAAATTGTTTCATGGTGTATTGTTTTTACAATTGTTTTTGGATTAATTTTTACACCTAACTATTATAATGCTGTGTATGCAGGTGACTTAAACGACAGTACATTTGAAGATATTGTGGGTCATTGGGCACAGGATTATATTGAAAAGTTTTACATAAGGGAATGGGTTGTTGGCTATGAGGATGGTTTATTTCGACCTGATAGATATGTAACTCGTGCTGAATTTACCGCAATGGTTGTGAAGATATTTAAAGGGGAGATCAAACCAGCTAATAGTGTTTTTTCCGATGTAAGGGAAAATGATTGGTTTTATAATGTTGTAAATTATGCTAATGCAGAAGGACTTATAAAAGGATATGAGAATGGAACCTTTAGACCGCATGATAATATGAGCAGGCAGGATGCGGCGGTACTTGTTTCAAATCTCTTTGATGTTGATTTCTTTATAGGTGCTAAGGAGTATAAATTTAAAGATGAAGACACATTTCCAGAATACTCATATCAGAGTATAAAAAATCTTGCATCTCATGAATTTGTCAAGGGATATCCTGATGAAACTTTCAGGCCTTTTAACCTTATAACAAGAGCTGAAGCAGTTAGAATGCTTGATGTGGTTTTAAAATATATTGAAATACCTACACCAGAGATTCCTGATGCTCCACCTGTTACTCCAAGTCCTGAAACTACTTCTACTCCTACCCCTAGTCCTACCCCTACTCCTAAAAAGACAAGTAATGACAGAGGAGTACCAAAATCAACGCCGGTACCAAAGGTACTTAATGTTGATCTTAAGCCTGTGAAGGTTAATGTGGATGATACAATAACCGATTCTCAGACTCTTCAAATAAGCGGAAAGGTAAGGGTGGAAATTGAAAATGGTGGTAATGGTTCTGTTAAAGACCCCTTTGAGGTAATGATATTTGAGGATACAAATTTTAGTGGTGGATATGATAGCAGCGATAATATATTAGGGATTAAGAAGGTTCATGAATCTGTGTATGGAGAAAGTATAAATGTATCTGTAGATGTAAAAGGAACAGTACTTTTTAGGGACAATCCACTGTATACCTTTGTGGATAGCAGTGATGTTATAGAAGAAACAAATGAACAAAACAACCAGCTAATCAGCAATGATGGATGTGAGTATAAGCCTTTGGTAGGTAGTTTTGATCCTGTTATTGAATGGAAATGGAATACTTCTGAAGTGTTTTCAAATTACATAAATGTTTTAATGACCCCGGTAATCATGGATATAAATGAGGATTCTATTCCTGATGTGGTATTTGGATCTACCCAAAGTACTGGTGGAGGTTCAGTAGAAGTTGGTATATTAAGAGCAATAAGTGGGGACAGCGGAAAAGAAATTTTTAATGTGACTGACAGTAATTATAGAATCAACGTTGCGTCTTCAATAGCTGCTGCAGATATAGATAATGATGGAAAGCCTGAAATAATTGCTTGTGACAGCTCGGGACAAAGGCTGATTGCTTTTGAAAATGACGGAACCTTTACAGGAGCATCAGTGTTTGACTTTGAGGGTGATGGTTCATATGAAGTTGTATACAGATGATAATTATACCCCTTGTTTTATTTCTAATTTTTCCCACTAAATTTTTTTATAATTTATTTGCTCTTTCCATACCAGTAAGTTTTAGTTTTTTGTACTTTACCTTTCTAAAAGACTTTTACCGTGAATTAAAAGAGACAAGATTAAAAACAAAAAAGGTAGAATTAGCTATAAGAATTATTTATTCTATTATGTTTGGTATAACTGTCATATTACTTATCTATGTTGCTATAAAAGGTATCATAAATTCATAAACAGAGTCTGAATTTGCATCTATGGAGATCTTTGGACTTGTAACAATTTAACAAAGGGGAATCGGCAAGTAACATTTTTTCTTACCGAAGAATAGACAAGAAAAAAACTCAGAATTCATGTTATAATAAT
>DUVG01000210.1 GCA_012841175.1 Clostridium sp. | reverse complement strand
AGTACATAGCCAATATGAATATGGATGTTATTGATTCTGGAGTAGCAGTACTTTCAATGCATGCACCCTTTGAGGTAACCAGCAAAGTAGATATTTATATGACTTATAAAGCTTATAAATTATTTTTGGAAAAAATATAAAAATACATAAAATCCAGTAGGGGTAAATAATTTTACTTCCTACTGGATTATTAGTCTATAAAGGGTTAATTAAGCTCTTCATTTAGTTCTTCATCTGTATCTTCAATTGGTTCTTTAATTTCAATTGTTTCTACAACAAAGTAGTCATCAATAAGTTTCATAGTTTCTACTTTGTCTAGTATATAATATGATAATTCCTGCTGGACTGGCCTTCCTGGCAGTGTGAAAAAATTAATATTTTCAGCATTTATCTTATCTATATTCATACTCATTTTTAAAACTTCACTTATACTAAGATTAGTCTCAACTCTATTAAAAACTACATCTAATATTTCATTTATCCTTGTTATATAGTATAGATTTGCCTTTTGTCTTATAAGTTCTTTCACAAGGTTTTGCTGGGCTTTAATTCTTTTTAAATCACTTCCATCATAATATTCATTTGCCCTTCCATCACTGTATTGTCTAAACCTCATGAATTCTTCTGCTTTTTTTCCATCAAAATGCTGTCTTCCTGCCTGTATATTTATAGTGAGATTCTGCAGTGGGTCTCTATAATACATATCCACTGGAACATCATAAACAACTCCGCCAAGTACATCAATAGTTTCCCTGAAAGCTGGAATACCTACGTGAACATAATATTCAATATCTGTTTGGAGAATTTCACTTAATTTTTCTACTGCAAATGCTCCACCACCATTTTGATATAGTTCATTTATTTTAGCTGTTCTATTATTAATCCTTATTTGTGTATCTCTAGGTATTGACAGCACATTAATTTGGGCTGTTTTAGGATTAAAGTTTACAACCATCATGGTATCAGTAAGGTTACCTGACTGTTCTCCTCCACAAACAAAAACATTTATGCTTTTCATTTGTGTTACCTTAAAAGAGCCAAGTAAATCATCTATTAATCCACTGGAATCTTTTCCTGAAGCATTAGAATTATCTCCAGTTCCATAAACATCAGTTACATTGATGTAAACAAGTGACAAAACCCCAAGGGTAAACATGAAAACCGATAATACACAACATACTATAAAATAAAATCTTCTAAAATTCATAACCCATCTCCATAAGTATTATTTTTATATCCACTTTATATAAAATAATATAACTCATTTTTTTTATAAATGCAAAGAAAAATAGTATCTTTTATATATTTTTTTAAGATTTATCTTTATCAGGAGCTATTTCCGATAAAGGGTTGTTGTCAAGTGCATTTTTAAGCTGCTCATTGTCAACATGAGTGTATATCTCTGTTGTGGCAATACTTTCATGTCCTAGTATTTGCTGCAAGACCCTTATATCCACATTTCCATGCTTATACATAAGTGTGGCAGCAGTATGACGTAATTTGTGAACTGAGTACCTTTCGGTATCAAGCCCGGCAGCTTTTAAGTACTTTTTTACAATATGTTGAACGGTCTTAGTGCTTATTCTTTGTTTTCTCTTACTTAAAAAAAGTGCATTTTTATCCTTGATATAGTCAGATGGACGTACCTTTAAATATGCATCTATAGCATTAACACAGGCTTTATTAAGATATATAATTCTTTCCTTTTCTCCTTTACCAACAACTGTCAATGTATTGTTTTTTATTTTGTTTATATTAATGTTTACAAGCTCTGAAAGTCTAAGACCACAATTTAAAAAAAGTGTTATAATGGCATAATCCCTTTCCTTATATTCACCATCAATAACTTCTAAAAGCTTTTTACTTTCTTCAATATTTAGATATCTAGGAAGCTTTTTTAATATTTTTGGCGATTCAAGTTCACTTGCAGGATTGTAATCTAAAAGTTTAGCTTTGTTTGTTATGTAATTAAAAAATGACCTTATACTTGCAACTTTTCTAGCTCTAGAGCTAGAATTATTATCTCTTTCTCTACTTAAAAATGACATGAAGGAGTAGAGGTCACTTAAAGAAATTTCTTTTATTAAATTAATATCAACATCAGACATATCAATTTTATCAAACTCACATTCTTCCTCTAAAAGCCCTTTATGAATTTTCATAAAACGAAAAAAAAGCCTTAAGTCATAATAATACTCTTGAACGGTGTTTTTTGATTTACCCTTGATTGTTTCCATATAGTTTAAAAAATCTTTTATAATGTGGGGAGTATCCTTCATTTTAATTCTCCTAAGTATAAAAATATTTAACTCTACTTATTAATTATACTAAATTTAAATAAATTAATAAACATGAAAATACTATCTTTTAAGTTGTTCTACATGTTTTTAGATATAAATATTAAAAAGTAATTGGAGATTTACAAATTTACATGTATAATACTTTAATAAAGACTATGTATTTTAATTGTGAGGAGAATGGTATGAAAAATATTGTACTAATAGGAATGCCTAGCTCTGGAAAAACAACTATTGGAAAACCCCTTTCTAAAAAAATGGGCATGGGGTTTATTGATACAGATAAGCTCATATTAGACAGGGAAAAAAAAGCCTTAAGGGATATAGTGATAGAAGATGGGCTGGATAAATTTTTAAACATACAAGAAACAACTGTATTGGACTTAAATGTTGAAAACCATGTAATTTCAACTGGAGGAAGTATTGTTTACAATACTAAAGCAATGGAGCATTTAAAAAAATATGGGCTAATTGTGTATTTACAATTGGGTATAGATGAATTAGAAAAAAGAATATCTGGAAAAAGAAGATTTGCCAAAAATAAAGAACAAAGTTTTTCAGATATTTATAATGAAAGAACGCCTCTTTATGAAAAATATGCCCATGTGATAGTTGATTGTGGTGGTAAAGGTATAGATACAATTGTAAATGAAATTGGTGCAATTTATAAAAACAAAGTAAAAAGGGAGATGGTGTAGCATGGTAGGAAATAGTTTCGGAAGAATTTTTAAAGTAACTACTTGCGGTGAATCATATGCAGGAGGCTTTCGTAAAAATCTTGATATTCCAAAAGAACTATTTGGGGGATTAATGACAATTGTTGATGGTGTTCCACCTGGAATTAAACTTACGGCAGAATTTGTTCAAAATGAACTTGATAAAAGAAAACCTGGAGCAAGTAAGCTTGATACTCCAAGAAAAGAAAGAGATAAAGTTTATATTTTTTCCGGTGTAATGGAAGATGATCT
>DUVG01000209.1 GCA_012841175.1 Clostridium sp. | reverse complement strand
CGGACAGATATTTTCACGATTTTCACACATCAGATTTTTGCTCTAAAATCTCGAAAAGCCCTTATCTGCTGGGCTTTTCACACACTTACTTCTCCACCCTTGACATCAATTCTACGCACTCAACATGATGTACTTAGGCTATCCTTAATTTAATAAAAATCTGTAAAAACATTGTAATATAATACCCTTACATTCATTTCATCAAGCCAATATATCAATTTTGATTAGGCTATTTCTCCGAGTTCAAACTGTCATGAGTTATTTCTATATCAAAACAATCTGTTTTATCAAACCATCCATTTAAAATTTCTTGAGCCTTTTTTACTTCATTATTTATTATTTTTTCTTTATCTTTAGGTAATAGTTTTTTATTTTTTTCAAGCATATCTTGTATATGTTTTAGTTTAAATCCCCAAAATTTATATGCAAGATTCATATATTCAATAACTTTTTCTGGTGAATCAATGGCCTCTTTTCCAGATAAAATAAGTTCATCAACTAATTGGCTATCTTTAGGTATCCCGTATATTCTCGAGCAATATATGTGGATAGAGTCAATATCATCATTATCCGTTCTAAATAATTCAAAATGTTTTTTTAATAATTCCATGTTTTGGAAAGACGCATTATTAAACAGTAAGGAAGTTTCACCTTCATAGTAACTATTTAATGCCCATATATATGTATCAAATCTGTCATTACCCAATCCTTTTTTTGAGCTTTGTAAATTTCCAGTCTGTGGCATCAAAGAAATATTTACAATTGTTTTATATAGCGATTTACATTTTTCGAGTCTGTTTTCATAATATTTTTTATAACTGTTAGATATTTCACCTAAATATCCTTTAAATTTACTTGATATCGAATGAGACCACCCTGGTCCAAAGTTAAAATCTGTTTCTCCACTATAATTCAATTTGTTCAGTTCAAAGAATTTCCTACCTTTAGAAGTTTTAATTTCTTCATCTATTCCATAAAAAATTTTATATGCAATAAATGCCAATTCACTTGTATCAAATTCTTCTTTGTTCTCTGTTTTATTATTCATATCTATCACCTTTAAAAATTTAATATTTTGATTTGCCTATACCTTTGAACTATACTTTTTGTTTCTCCTTTTATAACCATCCTCAGTTTTTACAATATTACTTCTATTCTTCTTTTCCACCTGCACAGCTTCAAACTTCTCTTTAAAAATAATAGGTGGATGATTGTTTTCAGATACATAATGAACTTCATGCTCTCCCTTGTCTAAGAGCCTTACTATTCCTATATACTTCTCATTACTCAGCATGACATCAATTGTTCTTTTGCTCCACTCATCCTTGCCTGTAGGTGTTTTTATTCCAAGTCTTTCTAGTTCCTTTATTATTCCCACAATACTTTTGCCCTCCAGATACAGATCAAATATTAACTGAACATTCTTGAATTCTCCTTCGTTAATAATTAGTTCACCATCTATATCATTTTCATAGCCATAACATTTTCTGTTATAAAGCTTTGAGGTTCCTTGCGCAGCTTTTTGTTTGAAACCCCATTTTATATTATCACTTCTTGATTCATTTTCTGCTTGGGCTATGGATTCAATTATGGATATCATTAAGTCATTATCTGTATTTACTGTGTCTAGATCTTCCTGCTCGAATATTACCCTTATACCAAGTAGTCTTAGTTGGTGTAAAGCTTTGAGGACTTCAACTGTATCTCTACCAAATCTACTTATATTTTTTGTTATTATAATTTCAATATTGTTGGACTTGCAATCCTTTAGCATACGATTAAATTCTTTTCTTGAAGAACCTGCTTTACTACTGGCTATATCTATGTAGGTATCAACAAGTAACCATTCTGGAACAGATGCTACCATCCTTGTTAAGGCTGATATTTGTGCTGTTAGACTATTTAGTTGATCCATACTATTGGAGCTTACACGACTATAAATAGCAACAGGTCTCTCCCTTTTTGGGGGACGTGCTGGTATAAACTGTACCTTTTTATTGTAAGTCACTTATATCACCTTCTTTTATATTACCGCTTATTTCTTTTACTACTAGACTAACTATCATTAGCCTAATATTCTCTTATGTTAGTTAGTCTATTTTATTATGCTTCACATCCAACTTATACACACAATCCTAAAAAACATCTAGCTTGCACACCCAACTATCAAAACTTCTATTTTTCTGACTTGTTTCCTAAAGCTTGTATTAGAGCAGTTTGCAGCCATTTATTAACTTATGATTTTTAGGTCTAAAAAGAACTTTTTGTCCAAACCCTTATATATCAAGCTTTCAGCTATATTTTATTTATCCACCCCTGACATCAATACCACTGTCTCCACATGGGACGAGTTACCAAGCTTGATGTCTAGGTTTTTTTTAGGTGAGTACGTCTGTGGGAACATGTCGACTAAAGATGTACGTTCGTGGGAATAGGTCAATAAATTTTGTTATATGCCA
This sequence comes from Clostridium sp., assembly GCA_012841175.1. Lineage (GTDB taxonomy): Bacteria > Bacillota > Clostridia > Acetivibrionales > Acetivibrionaceae > Herbivorax. Next base: position 64 of record DUVG01000209.1, on the reverse strand, counting down.
AGGCTTAAAGTCATCTTGTTCATCCTATTACGATCTTCAACAAGAAAACCTTATACTCTTTTAT
>DUVG01000208.1 GCA_012841175.1 Clostridium sp. | reverse complement strand
GTGTAACAAAATTAACCCACATTGAAACTAACAGAATTGCTGCTAAAATACTGCAAATTTTTTTTGAGCTCATTTAAAATACCTCCCTATGGTTTATTTTTTAAACAGATTTATTTTTATAAAATAAATCTAGATTGTCATAAAAGAAATGATGGGAAGTTTTTATAAATGTACCACCTTTCACCGACTTCCATTACAATAAATATATCGTCACAATCCTCACTTTTTTTAATTCATAATATCTCTCCCTTATATTCCCTGCATTTTTACCAGTCACCCTGTTTATTTAATGTTAAAATTAGATTAAATAATAAATTTAGGTATTAAAATTCTTTCACAAAAGTATTATAATATATACTGAATTTAGAATTTATAAACATGATTTTACTATACATAAATATATATCGTAAAAAGATAACTGTAAATTATATAAATAAAAGGGGGAGAAACTTTTCTATGAATACAAATAAAAAAATAGCTATAAAAATAGCTTTAACTTCCATTACACTTATTTTAATATACTTTGTCCTTGTGAATACATATTATACATTTTTTTTAAATAGTACTTTTGCCTACAGTCACACACGACTGCTAAAAAGAGTAATGCCTTTTATATGTGCAGCTATTGTTTTCTTAATTGGTAAAGACTGTCTTAATAAAAAAGATGCAACTTTTCTTAAAATATCATATTTAATGATTTTAGGTGCTGAAATCTCATTTACTTTAAGTAAAGTAATTTTAGCTATTGCCTTTTTTGGACTATGTCAAATATTCCTTATTATAAGACATAGTGCTGGAATTTCTAATTCTATAAAGGAAAATAAAAAATTTCTTTTAATTTCAGGTATTATAATAGGAATTGTGGTTGCTGTGCTAATTGCCACCATCTTCTACCCTACTCTAGGTACAGGCACTCTTCTTTATTCAATAGTTATCTACGGAATAATCCTTGGTATATCTTTATGGATTGGTATTGCAAACTACCATATAGGTAACTTTCCAAAAAAGAATGCATTACTCATTATGATTGGAATAACTCTTTTCTTTATAAGTGATTTTTTAGTAGGCCTTGAAATAATAATTGGAGATGCGTATAGCAAAAATATATTAAATTTGTTTTTATGGATATTATATATTCCTGCAATTACCCTTATTGCCTTAAGTGGATATAATTTTTTAACAAACTCTAAGCCATAGATTCATTGTAAAAATCTAAGGCTGTAGATTAAAAACAAAAGTTGAATCTTAAAAATAGAATAGACTTTATAAATCACATAAGAGGTGAGAAAACCTTCAAAACAGATCCTACCAACAATTCATACCACTTCATATTCTCGATATCTTCCATCTTAATTTCTTTACATTCTTTCAAAGTCTCTAAAAAATCTTCTTTCATGTCCATTAAACTAGAACTTCTATACATCCAGACACCACATTCAAAGTGAAGATAAAAACTTCTATAATCTAAATTTATTGTACCTATAACACCATATTCATCATCTACTATAAGATTTTTTGAATGAATAAATCCAGGTAAATATTCATAAATCTTTACGCCACTTTCCACTAAAATTTCATAATTTAGCTTTGTAACAGTATGAACATACCATTTATCACCTTGATGTGGAGTTATTATTCTAACATCAATTCCACCTTTTGCTGCAGATGTCAAGGCTTTTATCATTTCATTACTTATAATAAGATATGGGGTTGTTATATAAATGTATTTTTTAGCTTTGTTAATAGAATTTAGGTAAACAGTTTCTCCAACAGGCTCATCGTCCATAGGACTATCTGCAAAAGGCTGGTAATAAACACACTGCTTTTCTACTTTTATACTCATTCTATTGTTTATAAACTTTTCATAATCTTCTTCAATTCCCCTTAAATAATCCCAAAGTGACAAAAACATAACTGTCATATTTAGAACCGCTTCACCTTTTAACATTATGGCAGCATCTTTCCAGTGCCCATATTTATCTATTTCATTTATATATTCATCTGCTAGGTTAATACCTCCAGTAAATGCCGTATGACCATCAATAACCACTATCTTACGATGATCTCTATTATTTATTCTTGTAGATAATATAGGCATTATGGGATTAAAAACACAGCATTTTATTCCCATTCTCTCAAGTTTTTCATTGTATTTATAGGGTAGTGTGAGAAGGCATCCAAAATCATCATATATAATTCTAACATCTACTCCCTCTCTCACTTTCTCAAGAAGGATATCTAAAATACTGTCCCACATAACACCTTCATTGATAATAAAGTACTCTAAAAATATATAATGTTTTGCCTTTTTAAGTTCTTCTTTTAATCTTTCAAACTTTTTTTCTCCTAGTGAAAGATACTCACTTACGGTATTTTTAAAAGGTGGGTAAAAACCATAATCCTGAATGTATTTTGATAAAACATATGCATTCTCATTTTGCTCTCTAATTTCTTTTAGACTTTCTTCCTGGGGTTTTAAAGTTTCTAATATTTTTTCTGTGTTTGCCGCCATTTTATCTCTTTCTTTTTTACTTAGTCTTTTACCTCCAAGGAATAAATAGAAAAGGGCTCCAAAAACCGGAAACGTAAGAACCGGGATAATCCACACAATTTTATATGATGGGTTGCTCTTACTATTTATAATCAAAATAACAACAATAATACTAATAACAATACTGACCCAATAATATGTAACAAAGTAATCACTAAATGTAGAAAATACAGCTATTAAAACAACAATTTGTGCTAATATAGCTGTAACTATTAAAGAAATCCTGTGATATAAAATTTTAATTATTGATTTCATCTCAATCCTCACTCTATATTATATCTTACTTAGTTTATATTAAAACCTTTGCTAAAAAACAATACTTCCAAAACATTCTTTATAGGTAAAACCATGGATTCATTCCTCTAGAAGTGTGAGAAATAAATCCATGTTTTAAGTTGAATTAATACTTTATACAATCAATCTATATAATATAGAAATTCAATTACTGTCAAAACACAAGTTTTACATATTACTAAAATCAAGTAATTCTTCAAAATCAATTATTTCATAATCATCTGGTATATCAAAACTAGTATCAGATACTGAACCAATTTTAAATTCTGAAACTTCTATGTAACCAGAATTATCACCCTTAGATTCAAATTTTAGTGGAAATCCTGTCTTTGCATCAAACCAAGTTTTTGTTTCGCTGTTTCCGTTTTTTTCTAGCACAACATGACAATCAGTTCCATTAAATTTTTCTATACCAGTATAATCAATTGTATCCCAATTAACATCATCAAAATAATCATATATATTGAACATTGGTAATTCTTGAGATCCCATAGATAGTTTAACTGCAGTTTTTTCTTCAGTATCTAACCCATACATATAATTGTCTTTAACAATTAAAGTTGTTTTTAACTGATTAGCCGCCTCTATTTCTACCCTGTAATTCTCTTTCTTTCTTGTAATTGCAAGCGTCCCTTCTTCGCCGTCTAAATCATAAGTGCATTTAAAATAGAGTTCTTCATTTTCCATTGCCGACTCACACAGCACTTTTAATTCATCTTTTGAAAGCTTTTTAGTGCCTCCACATCCCCATAATGCAGTGGAAAGCACCATCAAAATGCATACAAATATTAGGCTTTTAATAGTTCTGCTTTTTTTAACTTCAATTCTCATTGTGTTCTCCCCTTTATTTTTATTTTATTTAATAAAAAATTCTACAATATTATATCACTTATTTAATAGTATTGCTACTCTTTTTTATAAATCATCTGGTATAATATCATTTCTAATTACATCCTTGTAATCTTCTCTTTTAACTATAATCCTTGCCTTTCCATCCTTAACAAGTACAATTGGAGGTCGTGGTATCCTGTTGTAATTACTAGACATTGAATAATTATATGCACCTGTTGCCAAAACTGCTAAAACATCTCCACTACTCACTTTTGGCAACATAATATCCTTTATAAGAATATCCCCAGATTCGCAAGATTTCCCTGCAATTGTCACCTTTTCAGTCTTTGTCTCATCTGGTTTATTTGCAATTACTGCATCATATTTTGCCTGATACATGGCATACCTTGGATTGTCAGTCATTCCCCCATCAACTGCCACATATTTTCTAACATTTTCAATATCCTTTACAGAACCAACTCTATATAAAGTAATTCCAGCTGAAGCAACTATAGATCTTCCAGGCTCCATAACTATTTTAGGAAGCTTTATTCCCTTTTGGCCGCAAATACTCTTTACAACTTCTGATACAGACTTAATATGATAATCATATTCTGTTGGCTCATCTTCTTTGGTATATTTTATGCCAAGCCCTCCACCTAAATTTAATTCCTCAATTTCTATACCAAGCTTTTCTTTCAGTTCTGCTATAAACTCAAGCATAACCTTTGCAGTTAATTTAAATGGCTCTAAATTCAGTATCTGTGAACCTATATGACAATGGACTGACATTACATTTAAATTTGAAAGTTCCAAAGCCATACTTATTATTTCAAATGCCTCACCATTTTCTATTGCCATTCCAAACTTAGAAT
>DUVG01000207.1 GCA_012841175.1 Clostridium sp. | reverse complement strand
CATCTGACAGTCAAGTTCTTCTTTACATTTAATACATGAATTTATATGCTCTTCAAACTGATGTTTTTCAGTATCACTCAATTCACCATCAATATATAATGAAATCAATTCTATTATATGTTCACACTTTTTCACATCTAACCCTCCTTCCTATAATTATTTGACGTATTCCTCATTAAAAAGTTCCTTTTTATTTTTAAAAATATCTCTTAAAGCTTTTCTTGCCCGACTTATACGTGACTTAACAGTACCTTCTGGACAATTAATTATTTTAGCTATCTCTTCATAAGTAAAACCCTCTATATCTCTTAATATTATTACCGTCTTATAGTCAGCTGGCAAAGACTCAATACACTGATTTATCAGGTTTTTAGTTTCTTTTTTCTCAAATATTTTTTCAGGACCAGGTCTTTCATCTTTTACCTGTGGCTTAATTTCTTCATCATTATATTTTATATGTTCATTTAGAGAAATCACTTTTTTGTTTTTTCTTTTTCTCAGCTCATCTAAGCATACATTTGTAGTAATTCTGTATATCCAAGTTGAAAAAAGTGAATCTCCTTTAAACTTATTTATAGATTTATATGCTTTAATAAAAGCTTCTTGTGCCAACTCATTTGCATCATCATAATTACCCATCATCTTGTAAGCAATGTTAAAAACCTTTTTTTCATTTTGTTTAATAAGCTCCTCAAAAGCTTCTACATTACCTGATTTAGCTTCTTTTATCAATTGGCTTTCACATGCTTCTTTTTCACTCACATCCTCACCTCCAAGGAATAATTAAAGCGATTTTTGGATATTGCAAAATCATGTTCCAAATTAATATACATATATAAGGATTATACATTATTATTTACAAAGTTTGTACTGTCAAAAAATAATTTATATAAATTTAATAATTCTTTTACATATATTGTTAAAGGGTTTTTTGCACAATTAGTAGAATTATTTTTTATACTTTAGTTGTTCCTAAAGCAAGTGGATTTTTACAAAACTCAAGGAGGATTTTGTATGATCAATACAATTTTAGTTACCGATGATAATGTTTTAGATAATGCAGTTGTGAGAAATTACCTTTATAATAAAAATTACAGCCTTATTTCCGCTTTAAATGGTCGTGAAGCCCTAGACCTAATTGAAAGCAGAAATGTAGATCTCATATTGCTAGATTTAGTAATGCCTGTTATGAATGGTTATGAATTTATGCTTGAATTTTCTAAAACCAGCTATTATGAAGAAATTCCTGTAATTATCACTACTTCTTCAAATAAAGTAGAGGATATTGAAAAAATTCTCCAATTTCAAGTGTTTGACTACATTACAAAACCCCTTGACCATATTAATAAATTAATATTTTTAAACAAAATAAAAAACGCCATAAAATATAGAAATTCCCTTTTAGAATTAAAAAAAGCAAATAAACTAATTAAAAAATTATCCTCTAATTGTGAATAATCTTTATAATTAGTTTATCTAGCATGTAATAATCTTTACAATATTTTGTTTGTTGTAAAAATTTTAGTCCTCTTTTTTAGTCCCCATTACTTGAAAACAAAGCTTCTACAAATTCTGTAGAATCAAATGGCTGCAAATCATCTACTTGTTCTCCTACACCAATAAACTTAACAGGAATACTTTGTTCTGAAGCAACTGCTATTATTATTCCACCTTTAGCTGTACCATCAAGCTTAGTAAGAACTATGCCTGTTATTCCAACAGCTTCGCCAAAAGTCTTAACCTGGGATATTGCGTTTTGTCCTGTTGTAGCGTCTAGAACCAACAATGTTTCCTTTGAACACCCTGGAAGTTCCCTGTCTATTATTCTAAATATTTTTTTAAGCTCTTCCATTAAATTCTTTTTAGTATGAAGCCTTCCTGCTGTATCACATATTAAAACATCTGCATTTCTAGACTTTACTGCTTGTACAGCATCATAAATTACAGCAGCTGGATCTGCACCTTCATTGTGTTTTATTATATCAACTCCAACTCTTTCTGACCATATTTCAAGTTGATCTATAGCAGCTGCCCTAAAAGTATCTGCTGCAGCTAAAACTACCTTTTTGTTTTGAGATTTCAAAACATTAGCTATTTTCCCTATTGATGTGGTCTTTCCTACCCCATTTACTCCAACTACAACAATAACAGAAGGCTTAGTATCCATATTTAATTGGGAATTACTTGTGCCTAAAATTTCACTAAGTTCTTCTTTTAATAATTTTTTTACTTCTCTAGGGTCAGTTGTCTTTGTCTCCTTTACTTTCTTTTTTAAGTCCTCAATAATTCTCATACTAGCGTCAATTCCTACATCTGAGGTTATAAGTATTTCTTCTAATTCTTCAAATAATTCCTCATCAATTTTCCCAAAGGAAACTAGTACCTGATCTATTCTCTCAGTAATTGTACTTTTTGTTTTCTTTAATCCTCTTTTTAACCTATCAAAAAAACCCATTTACTGTCCTCCATTTCTTTTGCTTTTTTTGTATTAAAAAATTTTATATTTTATAATAATCACTATTTTATAGTGTCCCCCATTTTAAGAGAAACAACTTTTGACACCCCATGTTCTTCCATTGTAACACCATAAAGAGTATCTGCTATTTCCATGGTACCTTTTCTATGGGTAATAATTGCAAATTGGGTAGAAGATGAGTATTTTTTTAAATACTGTGCAAATTTATAGACATTTGCATCATCTAAAGCTGCTTCAATCTCATCTAATACACAAAAGGGAGTGGGATTTAGCCTAAGTATTGCAAAAAGCAATGCTATTGCAGTAAATGCCCTTTCACCTCCAGATAGAAGCATAAGGTTTTGAAGCTTTTTCCCTGGGGGCTGCACTTCTATTTCTATACCACTTTCTAAAATATTCTCCTTATCTACTAAGATCAGCTCTGCTCGTCCACCATCAAAAAGTTCCCTAAAAACAATGTTAAAATTTTCATTAATAAGTTTAAACTGTTTCATAAATTGACGCTTCATAATAGACATCATTTCGTTAATAATTTTTTGCAGTTTGTCTTTAGCGCTTTCCATATCATCTCTTTGAACTGACATAAACTCATATCGCTCTTTTGTCTTGATATACTCTTCTATTGCAGCCACATTCACATATCCAAGCTTTTTAATTTCATTTCTTAATTCATTTATTCTTTTTTGAGCTTTAACTAAACTTTCTACATCTTTTTTTAGCTCTAATGCATTTGTATAGGTAAGTTCATATTCGTCCCACATCCTATTTTGCATAGCTTCCATTTCTGATTCAATTTTAGCTTTTCTAACTTCTAATCTTGCATATTCTTCTTTTAAACTGATAATATCTTTATTAATTTTGGTTATTTTCTCTATAATATCTGAAGATTCTTCTTCTATAACTTTCTTTTCTTCAGTTATTCTGTCTATTTCAAGGGTTTTTCCCACCTTCTCTTCTTCATACCCTTTTATCAAATTCATTAATCCTTTATTTTTTTCATCTATGGACTGAATTTCCTTATAACTATTTTCTCTGTCTAAAACTTTCATCTCTATACTTTTATTAAAACTATCTTTTTCTTTGGTTATTCTCTCTAGTGCATCCTCAACTCCTTGAATATTTTCCTTTATTGAATTTATAGAAATTTTACACTGGGTAATATCCTCATGTATTAAGTCTTTAGAATACTGATTTTCTTTGTGCTTTACCTCATATTCTGCCACTATTTCCTTTGTATTTTCAATATCCTCTTCTATATTTTTTAATTCTTCAAGATATTTATATAACTCATTTTGTGTACTCTCTTCCTGCCTTTTAAGCTGTATAATTTCTTGTCTTAACATATCCTCCTTAGAATCAATTCTTTTAATATTTTCTTCCACTTGCATTACTTGGCTTTCATCTCTTATTTTTAAATGCTCTTTATTTCTTAAGTTCTCCTCTTCAATAGATATATCCTCAATTAAAATTCTCAAGATTTTAGAAAGCTCAAGAATCTTATTTTCTAAAAGATTTTCACTTGTCTTTAGTTTTTTAATAGCTTCAGCAAGTTCTGTAATTTCTCTGTTTCTACTTAGAATTCCTGACTCTTTCATATTTTTACTTCCACCTGACATTGAACCTGTGCTGCTTATAATGTCTCCATCTAAAGTTACAATCTTAAATCCATATTTAAACCTTCTAGCTATTTTTATTCCCGAGTCAAGGTTATCAACCACTATAACTCTACCTAAAAAGCTTAATATAATTCCTTCATATAAAGAATCAGCATTTACTAGGTCTGAAGCAACTCCAATAAAGCCTTTTTGGCTTTTTAGTTCATTTAAGATTCTCTCATCAAAATACTTCCCTTTAACTGATGAAATAGGAAGAAAGGTTGCCCTTCCAATTTGGTTTTTCTTTAAAAATTCAATGGCTCTTTTAGCATCTTCCTCTGTACTTGTAACGATATTTTGAAGTACCCCGCCTAGAGACATTTCAATGGCGGTTTCATATTTTTTTTCAACATTTATAAGTTGTGCTAATGCACCATGAATTCCTTGCCCAAACTCAGATGATTCTTTACACGCCTTAAGCACCATTTTAACACTTCTGCTATAACCTTCAAGGTTACTTTCCATGTTGCTAAGCATTTTATGCCTTGAAATATTTACATGTATCTCAGATTTTAAATTGTTTTGATTTTGTTTGTGCTTTTCAAGTTCATCATTCACATTTATCTTCTTATTTTTAAAATCATCTATCTTTTCTTTTAAATTTAAAATTATATTATCAGTATTAGAAATACTTTCTCTTAAGTTTTTTAACTTTGTATTTTCCATCTCTTTTTCTAAAGATAACTGTTTTAATTCATTTTCTATACTGCCCTGCCTTTTTTGTATAATTTCAATATGATTTTTTACATTATTAGCTTGAGTCTTTTTATCTGCTTGAAGACCAAGCTTGTCCATAACATTTTCTTTTAATTTTTCAATATACTTTTCGTCTTCACTTAAATTATCCAAAACATCTTGTAGCTTTTTATTATACTCTTCTAACTTTTTAGTATATTCTAAATAACTTTCTTTTAAGTAAGAAACTTTCTCCTTCCGTAACCCCTCTTCACTATCTAATTCTTCAATTCTTTTATTTGTTTCATTTATTTCATCATCTAAACGGTTTATATTAGCTTTTAGATTATTTTTCTTTTCTTCATTTAATTTTATTTCTGAATTACACTTTTCAAGATTTCCTTCTAAAGAATAAAATTTCTCCTTAGAACTTTCAAGTTTTTCATCCATACTTTTTAAAGTGTGCACATTTTTTTGATTAAGAATTGTTATTTCTTCTAGTTTTTTACTTTCGGTATCAATATGATTTTTAACAGTAATATAGTCATTTTCAATCTCTTGCATTTTACTTTTAAGTTTAGATATATTTTCTATATAAACACTAACTTCTAATTCTTTTAAATTATCTCTCAAAGAAAGATACCTTTTGGCTTTATCGGCTTGTTCTTTTAAAGGTTCTAACTGACTTTCCAATTCTGAAATAATATCATTTATTCTAAGAAGGTTTTGCCTTGTCATTTCAAGTTTCTTTTCTGCTTCTTGCTTCTTTAACTTATATTTCATTATTCCTGAGGCCTCTTCAAATATATGCCTTCTCTCTTCGGATTTCGTACTTAATATTTCGTCCACTCTTCCTTGACCAATAATTGAATAGCCATCTTTACCTATTCCTGTATCAAGAAATAGTTCAGTAATGTCCTTTAGACGGCAATTGGTTTTATTAATTTTATATTCACTTTCACCAGAACGATATACACGTCTAGTTACTATAACTTCACTGTAATCAATGGGAAGGGTTTTATCTAAATTATCAAAGCATAGAGAAACTTCAGCAAACCCTAAAGGTTTCCTATGCTCAGTTCCAGCAAATATAACATCTTCCATCTTTCCACCACGTAGAGTTTTAGCACTTTGTTCACCAAGTACCCATCTTATGGCATCTGAAATATTACTTTTACCACTTCCATTTGGTCCTACCACAGCTGTTATTCCAGAATTGAATTCAAGAACAATTTTTTCAGCAAATGATTTAAAGCCTTGCACTTCAAGTCTTTTTAAATGCAATTATAACACCTCAATATATTAAAATCTCAATTGATTTTTGTCCAAAGTACATTCCAATAATTATTTTAACACAATTTTATGCTTAATCAAGAAAAAACAACTGGACACTGTATTTAAAATTCTTTTAACAGAACTAAATATAGATATTTTAAAGTATACACTTAAAACAGATATAAATAGAATCTAGAAAAAAAATAAAAAGACACAATAAAAAGCTGTCCAAATAAATGGACAACTTTTTTAATATTATACATATAAAATATACATATAAAACCAAGCTTATCTTGGTTCAACAAGAAACTTGATTGCAGTCCTCTCTTCTCCATCAATATTGATTGATGAAAATGCAGGCACAGTGATAATGTCAATCCCATTAGGTGCTACAAAACCTCTGGTAATTGCAATAGCCTTAATTGCTTGATTCACTGCTGCTGCCCCCACTGCCTGTATTTCTGCTGTTGATTTACCTCTTAGAATTGCTGCCAATGCTCCGGCGACCATCTTCGGCTGAGATTGTGCTGATACCTTTAATACTTCCATACATTCATCCTCCTCAATTAAAT
>DUVG01000206.1 GCA_012841175.1 Clostridium sp. | reverse complement strand
TCATAAAACTCACAGGTCCACTAGCAACTCCTCCTGTTGAGTTTACAGAAGCTCCTTTAGGTCTTAATCTGCTAAAACTAAAGCCTGTCCCACCGCCACTTTTATGTATAAGTGCAGCATTTTTAATACTTTCAAATATTCCTTCCATACTATCCTCTATTGGAAGGACAAAACAAGCACTTAGCTGTCCTAAAGGTCTTCCTGCATTCATAAGAGTAGGGGAATTAGGCAAAAATTCCAAGTTTGACATCATATCATAAAATTCTTTTTCAATTTCTCTTAGCTCTTCTTCCGATACATATTCCTTATCCGCAGAAGCAACAGCTTTTGCAACTCTCATAAACATTCCTGCAGGTTCTTCTATGCAATTGCCATTTTCATCTTTAGCTAAATACCTCTTCTCCAAGACTTTAATGGCATTTTCAGTTATATTCATTAAATAAGCCCCCTTAAAGCAAATACTATATTTTGTATACTGATTATTTCCCAATACTCTATATTGTATCTTTTTATAATTCTTTAGTCAATATAAAAAATTAAAACCATAATAAAATACAATTATAACGAAAAATTTTTACTAAATTAAAGTATCATAAAATGTAATTGAAGATAAAAAATAAATTTAAAATAATAAAATAGCAGCCTTTAAAGACCGCTATTTTATTATTTAATATTTATTCAATATTTTATTATTCACCATAGAATGCTTCTTTAGGATATCTGTTGCTCGGATCCCAAAAAATCCACTCTTCGTAACCTGCATCATATACAGCTTTTATTTGTTCCTTTATCTGATCTATTCCATAGGTCTGATAATATCCACTACCTAGCCAGCTAGCTGTAAATGCCTGTAAATAAGGTCTCATATCTGCTTTATATCCCTCAACTTTTTCTATTCTGTCCTTTCCTTTTAGAAGGCTTTGGTATACCACTTCGTATGGCTCAAGGTCTGGTGTCATAAATTGAACACCATTTACCTTTTGTCCAACTGCATAGTGGGAAGGATATACCATTGGAGAAATATAATCAATATCCATACCAACAAGTTCTAGATGTTGTCCTATATCTTCAACATCTTCAGGACTTTCAAGAATTATTCCAAATACATCCGCTGACAAAACAATGCCTGGCAATTCTTTTTTTGCATATGATAAAAATTCATTAATTATTTCATATTTTTCTGAACCATCATTATTAAATCTCATTGCACTTTTTTTGCCATCGTTAGGAAATCTAACATAGTCAAATTGAATTTCATCAAATCCAAGTTCTATTGCTTCCTTTGCTATGTCTATAATATATGGCCATGCTTCTCTTCTATAAGGGTCAATCCATGTAACTCCATTTCTTTCTCTGTATAAACTTCCATCCGACATTTTTACCGCCCATTCCGGATTCTTTGAAGAAAACAGGGGATCTTTAAAGCATACCAATCTTCCTATTAAATGAATATCATTATCTTTAAATTTTTTCAAAACACTTTTTGCATCATACTTATATTTCCATGTACCTAACTCTCTCACTTTAGGAATTTGTGATTCATAACCTACAAAACCATCATCGTCTTTAATGTCAATTACATATGAATTTATTTCTGTATTTTTTGCAATATCAATATATTTATCAACATTTTCAGGAATTCCAACAGTCCATCCAGTAAGGTACAGAGCCCTTGCTTTAAACTTTTCTGTTTCAACTATTTCATCTTCTTCCTCATTACCTTCTTCACCTTCATTTTCCCCTTCTAAACCCTGTTCATTTCCTTGCTTTTCATCACCAACTTCTACTTCATCAGTTGGAAGTGGATTGTCTGTTGGTATAAAAGAATCATCTTTACATGAAGAGAATGTAAATAACAACAGCACTGACAATAAAATTAATACTACTTTCTTTCTAAGGAAATTAGATACTTTTCTTTTGTTTCTCATTAACATAATGACCCCCATTTTCATAAATTTTTTATAAATTAATCGTACTTATATTATTCTATGTATTATTTTGCACGATTAATAAAAAAACATCTAATACACTATTTAAAATTATATCACTTTTTTTGTTTTTGTCATTGGAAATTAACACTATTTTTTGCACATTTACAATTTTAATCTTTTTTAAATGCATCCTCTATATAATTGTTTCCTGCATCCCAAACAATCCATTCTTCAAAACCTGAATCATATACAGCTTTTATTTGTTCCTTTATCTGTTCAGGACCATATACCTGATAATATCCTTTTGGAAGATATGAAGCAGTAAAACCTTGAATATAAGGTCTTACATCTGCTTTGTAATTTTCAACCTTAGATATTCTATCTTTGGTTTTTTCCAAAACATTATAAACAACTTCATAAGGCTTTAAATCCGGTGCAGTAAAAACTATTCCATTTATACTCTGCCCCACTCCATTTCCCATCATTCCTCTTGAATCATTTGCATAATGTGAAGGATAAATCATAGGGGATATATAATCAATATCCATACCCACCCTTTCAAGAACCTGACCTATTCCTTCTGTATCTCCAGGGCTCTCACACACTATTGCAAAAATATCTGCCGATACTATAGCTCCTTTTTCCTTAAGTTCAGCTGCTGCTTCTTTCAAAAACCCGTTAATAGCATCAGCTTTTTCTGGAAGATTTTCTCCATAATATACTT
>DUVG01000205.1 GCA_012841175.1 Clostridium sp. | reverse complement strand
TTAGAGGCTCTATACCAAAAATTATAAATTTAGCTTTTTTAACAAAAGAAAGTATAAAATCATCACAAAGTTTTTCAAATTTTGTAAGGCTTTTAGTAGAGTTAATATTTTCAATGCTCTTTTCTAGTAGTTCACCGTATTTGCTGTATTTTAGAGTTTCTAAAAAGTTATCCAATGAACTATCCAAATTTTCCAAAAATATTTTATTATCAATTTTACCTCCAGGAATCAAAACTTTTTGGAGAAAATCCCATGTTTTTTTAAGATTCTTTATTCTTAAGAAAATTTTTAAATTAGAAATATCAATCATCATTACAACTAAATCATTTAGGAAGTCACTTCCTGATGCTTTAGCTATTTCCTTCATATGAACAAAATGTGCTTTATCCAATATTAAATCAATAATTTGTGGATTTTTTGTGGCTCCAAAAGTTTCTATACATTCTTCTATTGCATTTTTCATAGTTTCATGCATATCACTAAAATTTCTATCCTGAATCATTATTTTAAGTGTATTTGCTGGAATAGAACCAGGCTCTACTATAATGTCCATTGATTCCTGACCTGAGAACTCAGATTTTAAAAACACTTTAATGTTGTGATAGTCATTGGAAATAAGAAACATATTTATTATTTCCGGTTCTGGAGCTAATTCGCTTAGAAGCTGATAAACTTTGTTGTATTCTTCTTTTAAAAGTTTTTCATATTGAAGAACGTTTTTTATATCAGTTCCATAACCATAATCTGCTTCTAGTAATGTTTTTAAAGCTTCATCAGGTGTTTTTGAATCAATCATTCTTTCAAAGCTGGAATTAGTCAATAGTTTTTTTTCTATAGCCCTAATTCTTGAAACGGCATATATATACTTTGAATCATCTATTTTTTTGGCAAATGGCAAATCAAACTCCTCCTTTCGCAAATAATAAGTTCAAATTGAATGACCCTTGTAAATCAAAACAGGGAGTTAATAACATCTGTCTCAATTTCATTACGTTTCATTCTTATTATTGCATCAAAGGAGTTGTTAATTTCTATATCACCGAGTTTTAATATAAATCCACCATTAATATCACGGGTTTCCTTTGAAAGAGTGAGTTTACCTGTATTTTCTCTTGAGGAAAGGTTTTTATTAACCCTTTCCTCAAAGTCAGATGGCATCCTCTTTTTATCTTCGTCAGATAGTATAATTTCTCCGACGCCGCTTAAAGATGAATTTATAATTAAATTTGTAATAATAGAAACATATTCATCATTTGGCATACTATTTAGCTTTTTAATTGTATGCATAAATGCTTCTTCAACAACTTCCTGTTTGGCTTGAAGCCTTTGTTTTCTAGCTTCAAGTTCAGCCACAGCTTTCAGTCTTTTTTTCACTTCAACTGCTTCTAAATTTACCTTTTCTAAAATTTGTTTTTTCTTTGCTTCTGCATCTTTTTTAGCATTATTTATTATTTCAGATGCTTCCTCTTCTGCCCTTTTAACAGTTTCTTTTGCTTGTAAGCGGGCTTCTTCAAGTATCCTTTCTTTAATTTTGTTTATTCCTGACATATAGGACACTCCTTTATAAGTATTAACCAATGCAAGTATTAACCAACTTGACCTAGCATTAAGAAGGAAATTATAAAACCTAAAATAGCAAACATTTCAACCATTAGTGCAAGGGTAAT
>DUVG01000204.1 GCA_012841175.1 Clostridium sp. | reverse complement strand
TATACATAGAAGATGTCATCCTTTCTGTTAGATTTTTTTTTGTATTAATATCTTAACAGGATGTCATCTTCTTTTCAATTTTATATGGTATTTTATGTATCATCCCCTACAATAACTTTACGCTAACATCAAAATGTCTAGAAAAATCGGATATATTGCAGGATATAGTAGATGAAATAGTGACATTTCACATTAAAGCATTTTTTTGCAGAAAAATAAAAAGATATAAAAGGATATAATATATGAAATTTTTTTATGACTTTTGTGATGATTTAAAAGAAGTATTTGAAAGGTGTGAAAAAATTATCTCAAAATACCCTAAAGGATTAAATGAGGCAGGAATGAAGAATCTTGGCAAATATAATGTATTCGAAGAAAATGCTTCAAAAAATTATATTTGTTATTTACTTTCTTTTTGGGTGAATCACCAATGTGGTCTTAAAAGAGAAGTATGCATAAAAGTTACTGTTGCAAATACCTTTATGATGTTATTTGCATTTATACAAGACGACATAATTGATAGGGAAATAGATTATAAGGACATATCTAAAACGATAATGCTTAGCAATTTATATTTTTCAGAATTTATGTCCATCTACAGAGAAGTATTTAAACACCATGAAGAGATATGGGATTATTACGATTTTTACATGAAAAAATGGAGTAAATCAATTATAGATGAACAAATAAATATGAACAATAAAATACCACTAGGAAATGAAAAAATGGTATCTTTAATTTCAGCTAAAGCTGAGTTAATTAAAATTGCTGTAGTGGGAATTTGTATTTTAGCTAAAAGGGAAGAATTATTAAATATTTATTTTAAGGCGATAGATAGAATTTTATTTTCTCTTCAAATTGCAGATGACTACATAGATTGGAAAAAAGACCTTAAAAGAGGCAATACAAATATTTTATTAAGAGAATTTGTGAAAAAAAGAGGGATAAAGCATGATGAGCAAATAAAGGAATCTAATGTAAAAGAAGAGATAATTTTTGGAAGTCTAGTAGATGACCTATATATGGCACTGGTTGAAAATTCTCATAATTTAAACTCAATAATAGGGGATAAAAACATATACATTAAAGAATATAATGACAGTATATTAAATTTTATGAAGATTCAAAGGGAAAATTGTTTAGAAAAGAGGAGGGTGATAAAATTAGGTGGATTTTTTAACTGGGTTGATAAAAACATTTTTAACAAATAATTGAAGTGAGCACTGTCTATAAAAATTATAATAAATATTATTTATAAAATTATAAAAAGATTATTACATGGGTTGCAGGTATAGCAAATTAATAAAAAAGGAGGAATTAAAATGAAAGCAGAAGAGCTTAGGGAAAAGATAATAAAAAAGGCTATTTGTGATGAGGAATTTAAACAAAACTTATTAAAAGAGCCTAATAAAACCATTGAAAAGGAGTTTGGTATATCTACAGGAAATAACGAAATAAGAGTTCTTGAAGAAAAACCAAATTTATTTTACATTGTAATACCGTATTTGGGCGCAAAGTCCATTGAAGGAGATTATGAATGGTAAATAAAAAAGCAAATAAGGATTTGACAATAAACATTATTTTAAATTTTTACCATCAATAGTCTTTTCTTCAATTGGAATATAAACAGAAAAAGTTGTTTTGCCAGGTTTGCTGCTCACTTCAATGTTTCCACTATGATTTTTAATAATTCTAGCTACAATATCAAGACCTAATCCAGTTCCTTCACCTAAGGACTTAGTTGTAAAAAAAGGTTGAAAAATTTTATCTTTTATGTCATCTGGAATTCCTGAACCTGAATCGGTAATTGATACAACTATGTGATTGTTTTTTGTAGATGTTTCTACTGAAAGGACACCTTTATAATCCATAGCTTGAAGGGCGTTGTGAATTATATTTGTCCATACTTGTGTGAGCTCATCAGCATTAGATTTAATTTTAGGAATAGCAGCATAATTTTTTACAACTTCTACTCCTGACTTGATTTTATTATTATATATTGTAAGTACAGTTTCAATAGTTTGAATTATATCAGTTTCTTCTTTTTCAATTGAATTACTTTGATGAGAATAGGATTTTAGTGCAAATACGACTTTAGAGGTTTTTTCTGTAGCTAAAGATATAGTATATGAACTGTTTTTGAGGCTTGCTATTAAATAGGCTATTTCAATTATTATGTGCAATTTAGGGTCTTTTAAAATTTTAATATGTGGTTGATAATCCAATATATCTAAAGATGTAAGCTGTTCTGCCAATTTGTATGAATTTATTATTTCTAGTTGATTTAATTCTCTCAACAAAGCTCTTTTGTGTTTTCGTTCATCTTTTGTAGAAATATAATTATTATTGTTTCTTGAACTTTTAATAAGAGATAAAAACATCTGGACTTTTTCAGGTGTAGCATCTTTTAGAAAATTAGATAATAAGTCAATGATGTCTTGGATGTATTCTGTCATATTATTAACTGATGCTTGTATAGCTCCTAAAGGAGTATTTAATTCATGAGCAATTCCTGAAACAAGTTGACCTAATGCCGCCATTTTTTCTGATTTTATCAATTGTTCCTGAGTGTTTTTTAGCATTTCTAAAGTTTCACTTAGTTCTATATTTGAGGCATGTAACTCTTCATTAAGTAAAGTAAGTTCACTATTTGCCTCTTGAAGTTGATGAGTTCTTTCAATAACTTTATCTTCTAGAGTCTTATTTAGCTCAGCAAGTTTGTCCCTAGATTTTTTAACTTCATTCCACATTAAATCCAATTGAACATTCTTTTTTTCAAGTCTTTTTGAATAAAGAATTGTTTTATTGTGAAAAGAAGTAATTTTTCTTCCTAGAATAATTATCTGTGAAAATATAAAAATAAGTATACCCCATTTAAAAAATGAAAATCTATAGTTATTAGAATAAAATAAAAATACCAACATTTCAGTGATAAGAATACTTGCAAAACCGCAAAAACCAGCCATGAATATTTTAGCATCGGTATTTCCTTTATAGGAGCTATATGTTGCAGTTGATATAAGTATTACCATGCTGATTAATGACCATCCTCCAAGAATGTAAACGTAAGCATGATAACCCAACTCAAAAACTCCTATATTATGCAAAAGCATGATAAAAAACACAATTATATTTATTTTTAAAGATATATTTATTGTTTTTTTATAGCCTTCTCCAAAAATTTGCTTGAAAAAATAAGTTACTGAAAACAAGGAACCCAATATCAAAGTACTTAAGTATCCATTATACACCCATTGATATTCGGGAAATTTTCTAACAAAATTAGAAAATTGCACAACATATACAAGACCCATGCACAGCAATACAGGGCACAGAGAAATAACAATTTTTTTACTAGGGCCAGCGATAAGAAAGGCTGTAATAAATAAAACTATACTCAAAAAAATCAGTGAAAATCCAATTAGTTCACTAGTATGTCCTTTTTTTGCAAGCAAAAATGACATTTTTTGATAATCCCCAAAACAAACATTTTTGACAGGTCCAAATCTATGATATAAATTTAATGATATTTTAATATACAGATAATGTCCATAATCTTCAGGGATAAGTGGAACAATAAAACTATTTTTATCATTGTTTGAAGATGTGTCCCTATTATCAAAAATTAGTCGTTCATTTACATACATTGATACGGATTCGCCATAAAACTCCTCAAAATAAATTGCAGGAGATACCCAATTAACATCTGCTGGTATTTTTATTCTAAGCCAAACTGTATCACAATTTTTAGGCCTATCCATATAGGTTAATATATTTTCAATATCATTCCATTTCAAATTATCTTGTTGTAAATGGCCTATTGCATCGCCTATATAGCATTGCCAATTTTCGTTCAAAGTAATGTAATGATTATTATTAGAGGAAGTAGAATAAACAGGTATAGAAGCAAAAAAGATTAAAAATAAAAATAATGTTACAAAAATATTTTTAAAATTACATTTCATCATTTATCTCTCCTGTTTTTTTATAGGGTTATATTATTTATGACAACTATAAACAATTAATAATTAAATTATATATACAGCTATCCTGCATGTCAAAACATTTTCCTACAGAATAAATTGGATTATTGCATTTTTCTTATTTATTTGATAAAGTTTAAATATAAATTGTTCTTTTGTAAATTATTTTTTATACATTCTTAGTGCTTTTCGTAAAATTTTGTTAGTTTTTATGAATTATAGTAGTTTGTTGCAAATTTTAAGTTGTATTCTTTGTAGATTATCTTCGTATTTATTATTAGGACATTTTTTATTTACTAAAAACCAATTGGGAGGTCGTTTTTATGAAAAAATCCATTGTGAAAAGAATTTGGCTAATGATTTTGACTAGTGTTTTAGTTATGGTATTTGTTGGATGCAGTGCAGGTACTAACACAAAAGAACCAGTTCAACCTCCAAATACTCAAACTCCAGCAACTCAAGAGGAAGAGGATGAAAATTTAGATGTTTCTGAAGAAATTGAGGAAGAGGAAGAGGTAGAAGATGAAGGAGATGGCACTCCTTTTAATAATGGGGATAAAAAAAGAGTGAAAGCAAGAGGATTATACTTAACTGCATCTACAGCTGGTGCAAGGTTAGATCACTATATCGAACTTGCAAATACTACTGAAATAAACGCATATGTTATAGATTTAAAAAATGATTACGGTACAGTAGGATATAATTCAAATGTTCCATTAGCAAATGAAATAGGCGCAGTTGAAGTTAGGTTTGATATTGACAAAGTTACAACTAAATTAAAAGAAAATGATATATATACAATAGGAAGAATAGTGGTTTTTAAAGACCCTATTCTTGCAGAAAAAAAACCTGAATATGCTATAAAAAACAAAGATGGGGGCTTATACCTCTTTAATGGTACAAACTGGATTGATCCTTATAATGAAGAGTGCTGGAAGTATGCAATAGACATTGCAAGAGAAGCATTAGACAGGGGATTTGATGAAATACAATTTGATTATATAAGATTTCCAGATGGAAGAAGAAGTGATATGGTATTTGAAAGTAAAGATGATAGAGAAGCACCTGAAGTTGTAAATGACTTTTTATCATATGCAAGAAAAGAGTTAGAAGGACAAATATTATCCGGCGATATATTTGCAATTGTTTGTGAGACTCCTGGTGATACAGAAGGGATAGGGCAGGTTTTTGAGGATGTTGGAGAGAACTTAGATTATATATCTCCTATGATATATCCTTCTCATTATGCCTTAGGACAATCCATTAATGGTGTGGTATTTCCAAAACCGGATTTAGATCCATATGGAATAGTTTTTAATACTCTTTTAAAAGCTAAATCCAGGTACGATAAGGTGGAAGGTCATACACCTATTATAAGACCGTTTTTACAGGATTTTACCGCTTCTTGGATAGGTGCTGGCAATTATCAAAAGTATGGCACTGAACAGGTAAAACAGCAAATACAAGCGGTTTATGATGCAGGATATGAAGAGTGGTTTTTCTGGGATCCATTTAACAATTACAGTACAGATGCTTATGAAAAAAAATAATTAGATAAATTAAAAAACCGTCCAAATGATTTAAACATTTGGACGGTTTTGATTTTTTAAGTATAAACTTTTATAATTATTTTTTACTATTTGATATATCTATAACGTTAACCATGTTTATTCCAGAAACATCTTTGATTTTTTCTACTATTTCATTTGATATTTTTCCATTAATGTCTACAATGGTGTAGCCAGTTTTATCTTTGTTTTTACTTATCATGTCTGCAATATTATAATTGTTTTCTGCAAGTATTGTAGTAATTTGGCCTAACATATTAGGAATATTATCATGAGCACTTATTATCCTTGTATCACCAGAAAAAGGAAGTTCGCAATTAGCATAGTTAACGGAATTTCGTATATTTCCTTTTTCTAAAAACTCTCTAAGCTGACTTGCAGCCATTAGAGCACAATTTTCTTCAGATTCAGGAGTTGAAGCTCCTAAATGAGGGATTGCTATTATGTGCTCATTTCCAAGCAGCTCTTCTTCGGGAAAATCTGTTACATAACATGCTACTTTGCCATTTTCAATAGCTTCTAGAAGTGCTTTGTTGTCAACTAAACCGCCTCTTGCAAAGTTCAATATTCTTACGCCTTTTTTCATAATTTTTAAAGTATTTTTGTTTATCATGCCATTTGTGTTTTCATTAAAAGGTACATGTATACTAATATAATCTGAAATAGAGAGTAAATGATCAAGGCTTGAAGCTTTTGCAACATTACTTGAAAGTTCCCATGCAGAATTTATCGAGATGAAAGGGTCATAGCCTATTACATTCATTCCAAGTGCCAAAGCATCATTAGCAACCATTACACCTATAGCACCAAGTCCTATAACTCCAAGTGTTTTTCCTTTAATCTCAGGACCACTAAATTGTGACTTGCCTTTTTCAACAAGTGCTGATACTTCGCTTCCATTTCCTTTTAAGGATTGAGCCCAAGCTATTCCAGTATGGATTTTTCTTGAGGATAAAAGCAAAGACGCAAGCACCAGTTCTTTAACTGCATTTGCATTAGCCCCTGGAGTGTTAAATACAACAATGCCTCTTTTGGTGCATTTATCTATAGGAATGTTGTTAACGCCAGCACCAGCTCTAGCTATTGCTTTTAACTTAGGTGGCAACTCCATATCGTGCATTTTAAAGCTTCTTAAAATTATTGCATCAGGGTTTGAAATTTCAGTGGCTATTTCATATTCATCTCTTGGAAAAATCTCTAATCCCTTTGCTGAAATTTTGTTTAGAGTTTGAATAGTAAACATTTTTTTCACCTACCTATAAAAATTTTATTATTTCACTATCATTTTAAAAATTGTAGTCTCTGACATACTATTCTTCTCAAAAACTTATATTATAATATAAAATGATATAAATATTAAGTGTATATTTGAAATTTACAATAAATTATTGAGATTGTCAATAGTTTAACGAACTTTTTATTATTTTTAATATTAAATATACAAATTCTTTGGAATATATTATAATCTATATTAGGTTGATATTATTAGGTTGATATTTTTTATATGTAGATTACAGAAGGTGGTTTAAGACTTAGTTTTTATTAATTTAAAAAGGGAGTAATTTATTTGAAAGTATTAGTTGATGCAGATGCTTGTCCTGTAAAAGATATAATAATTAAAATCTCTAAAAAACATGAAATACCTGTTATAATGTTAGTTGATACCTGCCATGTAATTGATGATGATTATTCCCAGACCATAGTTGTTGACAAATCACCTGACTCAGTTGATTTTGTACTTGTAAACAAGATTGAAAAGGGGGATATTGTTGTAACACAGGACTATGGTGTTGCTGCTATGTCACTATCTAAAGGTGCTAAAGTTATAAATCAAAATGGAATGATATATGATAATGAAAATATGGATAAGCTGCTTTTTGAAAGGCATGTTAGTCAAAAGATTAGAAGAAGTGGAGGCAGAACCCCAGGGCCATCTAAGAGGAAAAAAGAGGACAACCATATATTTGAAAAAGTATTTAGTGAATTAATAGAAAAGATAGAATAAGGGCTAAGGTTAAGTATTTAATATAAAGAGATTAGATAAAATTAAGGAGGATGACTATATTTGGATAAAAAATTAATTGATAGGATAAATCAACTTGCAAGAAAATCAAAGACGGCAGAAGGACTAACAGATAAAGAAAAAGAAGAACAAAAAGTATTGAGAGAGAAGTACCTGCAAAACTTCAGATCAAATTTTAAAAACACTCTAAATTCTGTAGTTATTGTAGACAAGGATGGAAATAGAAAACCTCTTATTTCTAAAGAAATTTGATTTTATGACAAAAAAGTGATACAATTTACTGTGTTAGGCATTTGTATTAGTGGATTGACTTTTTTGGAATTAACATGAGGTAAAATTACAAAAAATAATTTTTTGCGAAAGTGTTTTTGCAAAGGTATGTAAAAAAGGGGTTTTAAAATGGAAATTAACAGTGCTTTTGCGAGATTATATACATATGCAATCACAATATCTTTAATCCTTATAGGTGTGTGTATTATTATAAAAGTATTTGAAGAAATAGGGCTTATCAACTTAAATGTGTTAACAACGATTAATAAAAAATTCTTATCTATTGTATCACCTGTTAAACAGAAACTCAACTTTTTTAAAAAAATTAAACTTAATAACTCAACCAAAAAAAATTTAAAATTGTTTTTTTCTATTTCTATGATAACGTTGCTTTCAAGAGTAATTATTTTTTTGCTTGTTTTTATTTGGAACTATTTTAATCAAGGTAACCCACAAGGTTTTTTTGAAAGTTTTGAAAAGTTATGGGTAAAGTGGGATTCGCCCCATTATATATTATTAGCTGAAAATTGGTATGCTAGTGAAGGAGATGCAAGTCGGTATATTGTTTTTTACCCGTTGTATCCTTTGTTAATGAGCATTTTTAATTTTTTTACAAAAAATTCTGTAATATCAGGAGTAATTATATCAAATATATGTACTTGTTTTGCTTCATATTATCTATATAAATTAGTAGATATGGAATTTGATGATAAAACAGCTTTTAAAGCGGTAAAATACATGTTGATTTTCCCGTTTTCCTTTTTCTTTGGAATAGTATACACCGAGAGCCTGTTTATAATGCTTTCCATTATGTGTTTTTATTACTTAAGAAAAAACAATTGGATATTGGCAGGTTTTTTAGGCTTTTTGTCAGCTATTACAAAAAATCAGGGAGTTCTTCTTTTTGCAGCGGCTTTTGTAGAAGTTCTCATATCTTTAAATATCCCTAACATCCAATATGCTTTACAGAACAAGAAGAGGCTCTGTATTAATTTTTTGAAAAAATTTGTATGTATCATTCCTATACCTTTGGGATTTGGAGCATACCTTGCTTTAAATAAAGTTGTAACAGGAAGTTGGTTTAAGTTTCTTGAACATCAGTCTTTTTATTGGCATCATAATTTTAGCCTTATACCTAATACATTAAAAATTCATTTTAGGTATATAGCAAATCCTTCTTATACCGGACTACACAGGATTTCTATATGGCTTCCCCAACTGGCTTTACTTCTTTTAGCAGTGCTTTTAATGATATATGCATTTAAAAAAGTGAGAGTGTCATATATTTTATATATGCTATTATATACCATTACTATATACTCCACTACTTGGCTGATAAGTGGCGGAAGATACATGCTTTGTCTGTTTCCTATACACATTCTGTTTGCTATTATGTCGCGAAAAAATAGATATGTGGACTTTTTACTTACATTTACATCACTTGTTTTTTTGGGACTCTATACTTTTACTTTTTATCAGAATGGGGTTCTTTAAAAAAGCTGTGGAAGTAACTTAAAAATTGTGATATATTATCAAATATAAAAGAATACTTTTTGGCATTTTTGAAAACTATTCGATTTAGTTGAAAACTACAGGGAATTAGGAGTGTTTACTGTGAATAAAAGTGTTAAGGAACTACTAGATAATATGGAAAAAGTTATCGTAGGAAAGAGATTTGTACTAAAGCACTTTCTTGTAGCACTATTAAATAATGGCCATGTGTTAATTGAAGATGTTCCTGGAGTTGGAAAAACTCAGATAGTAGCTTGTCTTGCCCGTTCTGTAAATGGTGTTTTTAATAGAATTCAGTTTACTCCAGATGTAATGCCTTCGGATATAATGGGATTTTCAATGTTTAACCCCTCTACAAGGGAATTTGAATATAGGGAAGGTGCAGCTATGTGCAATTTTTTATTAGCTGATGAGATAAATAGATCTTCACCTAAAACCCAATCAAGTTTATTAGAAATTATGGAAGAATATCAGGTGACAGTAGATGGCAAAACATACCCACTACCTAGGCCATTTATGGTGCTGGCAACTCAAAACCCAATTGAAAGCTTTGGAACATATCCATTGCCAGAAGCTCAAATGGACAGGTTTTTTATAAAGTTATCCATAGGTTATCCGGGCAAAGATGAAGAAAAACTTATTATTGATAGGTTCGGAGAAGAAAACCCTCTAGAAAAATTAAAACCAGTTTGCAGTATTTCTGATTTGTTGAAATTACAAGATGAAGTGAAAAAAGTTAAGGTAACGGATAGTTTAAAATCATATATTATTGATATTGTAAATGAAACAAGAAAAAATCAGCATGTTATTGTGGGAGGAAGTCCAAGGGGAAGTCTTAATTTGTACAGGGCTTCAAAGGCTTGGGCATACATTAACGGCAGGGATTATCTTTTGCCTGATGATATTCAGGAGATGGCAATACCTGTTTTATCTCACAGAATAATTATGAATCAGGAAGCAAAGATGAAGAATATCACCACTGATGATGTTGTAAAAGAAACACTTTTAAATGTAGAAGTTCCTGTTTTAGAGTTAGCGAAGTAATAGATTTTTTTAAAGGATGTACATGATGGTTAAATATATTGTATATTTTTTAATGATGACTTGTATATTTTTATATAATTATATACTTTCTGGGGAATCTAGCATATTAATGTTATATACTCTTATTTTCATGCCTATATTTTCTATAATTTTTACATACCCTGTAAAATCTAGACTTGAGATTTTTTTTCAGATTCCAAACAGGGAGCTTGAAAAAGATGGAATAATAGATATTAACTTAACTATAAAAAACAAGTCTATTTTTCCTGCACCTTTTATAATTATTTCCTTTGTTGAATCGTTAAATCTCAGTATTTCTCATCCTAGTAATATAAGTATTTTTTTAGGTCCTATGCAATCAAAATCTATAACAGTTAAGTATAAAGGAAAATATAGAGGGGTTGCCAAAATAGGAGTTAAAGATATTGTACTAAAAGATTATATGGGTTTTTTAAAAATTTCTCTTTTAAAAGAAGATATGAAAAAAAAGCAAGGTATTGGAGAGGTGGTAGTAACTCCTAAGCTTATCCACATTAAACCCAACAATAAAATACTTGGAAATTCAAACAATGTAAAAGAAGAAGCAGAAAATCCATCCAATAACCTTTTTGCTTGGAATGGAGAGCCAGGGTATGAATTTAGGGAATATATACCTGGGGATCCTTTGCATAAAATACATTGGAAACTTTCGGCTAAATATGAGACTTTAATGGTTAGAAAAAATGAAGGAAGTAGTGCTGGAAAAAAACTTCTTATTATAGATCCTTATATTAGTACAGATGAAAGAAAAAAAGAACTGTTAAAAAGCAAAAAGAATCAAAATATAGAAAGAAACTTAATGATTGAAGAAAAAATACTTGAAGGGGTAATTGCGATAGCAAATGTCAATATCACATTTGGGAAAGAAGTTGACATATGCTTACTTGAGGGAGATAAGTGGAATAAATATCTTCTTAAAGATGCAAAAAGCATTTCATGGCTTAAATATAAACTTGCACATTTTGAATTTAAATGGTCTTTAGATTCTAAATCTTTAAATAGAATTCCGCCAATAGACATTATGGCTAAAGATGGGGATAAACCCCATTCTAAAATTGGTGATATTGTTATTTTTACAGGAACAGAAGATAAGTTATTGGCAAATGAAATTAATAAACTTTTAGATAGTGGAGTTGCTGTAAATATAGCCATGATAGAGAGTTTAAATGAGACGGAGAGCAAGAAAAGAGACATTTTATATTCAAGAATAATGCTAGATCATCTTTGGATAATAGATATAAAAGAAGACCTGGATAAAGCCTTTTTATAGCATGTATTATTATTTTGTTACTAAAATTTATTCACTTTAAGGAGATTATGCTATGAAAGATAAATTAAAAGACTATAAAATCTATATATTGCCTCTTTTATTTTCCATTGTAGCCACCTATTGGTCTATGAGTGCTTTATTAGGTGTATTTATAGTTGGAGTACCTATAATTATATCACTGGCAAATATTTTTTTATTTATGGTATGTATATATCTAAAAGACAAGGGTATAAAAGGAGGAGTGATTTTTACCCTAATTAGCATTATTTATATAGCTCTTAGCACTATCATTATAAAGCAATTTCAAGCTTCATATAGTGTAAATTATATTATATGGTTTATGAGAACTAGTTCAGGAAATATTCTGAATACTGCAGAATTTTCTTATGCCACCACTTTATTAGCATCATACTTTTTTTCCTGTACAGTATTTTATTTTACATGTATTCGCTTTAGAATATTTTCTGTTTTTTTAATTAGCATTGTTCCACTTCTATTTCAGTCAACAAAAGCAGATAACGATGTTGGAGTTTTTCTTGTAATTTTTCTTGTTTTATTTTTTATGTTGTACGTAGATAAAACCAGAAGAGATAGTGCTTATGGTCAGGAGAAAGGTTTTTTTCAAATTAATAAATGGTATTTAAGTGCAGCTGCTATTTTTGTTTTAATACCTATCTTTTTTTCTATACTACTTCCTAAACCCAATACAAGACCAAAACTTGCAGATTTAGACAGGATAATAACTCAGGCCATGGACACTGGGACTTTAGCAGTTCAAAACATTATACAAAACAATGAACTTTTAAACTTGTTTAATCCTATGGATTATAGGGGGAACAGACATATAGGTGCAGTTACTGCCCCTTTAACAGAAAATATACTATTTGAAGTTGAAGCACAAGAACCCCTTTATTTAAAAACAGG
The DNA here is from genome assembly GCA_012841175.1 of Clostridium sp. GTDB lineage: Bacteria > Bacillota > Clostridia > Acetivibrionales > Acetivibrionaceae > Herbivorax. The sequence goes on along the minus strand of DUVG01000204.1, from coordinate 3,693 downwards.
GAGCTGGGACAAATATGAGAACAATCAATGGTTAGTAGAAAATAAATCTTTAGTTGAAGGGCACCATTTAGACAAAAATATTACGAGGCTTATGAAATTAGATGCCATTGGAAGATTTGTTGAAAGATTAGAAGAAGTGGATGAGGGACTTGATGAATTAATTAATATTGTTTCTAATAAAGAGTATACTGTAACTTTAAATAAAGAACGAAAAGCTGTTATTGAATCAAACTACCTTTCTATAGAAAGAAACTTCATGACAACCGAAGGAGTGACAAATGTAGAACTTATTGATGGAAGAAAAGTGTATAAAAATGAACTAGGTTTTTGTTTTTTAGACAAAAAAGAGAGCTATTATAAATATAACATGTATGGCTTTAATTATGTTTCTGAAAGTTTACCCTATTTATCAAAACAGTATCAAATTATGAAAATATTAAATAAAGATATGGTGGATTTATTATTTTCATATAAAGAAGGATTTTTAGAAGATGATAGTGTTGAAATTTTAAGATATGAAGAAGGAAAGCCAAATTTTACAGCCGATGAGAAGAGAATACTAGATGAAGCTATAGAAGAAATGAACATTGCCTATGATAATTTTACCAGTTTACCAAGCCGATTGCCTAAACGCATATACACATTGGCAGAAAAAATTGTTGCAGGGAAAACGAGTGATTATGAAAAGGCTCTGGCCATTGAAGAGTACTTTCACAATTCAGAATTTGTATATGATTTATCCCCTCCAAGAAGCCCTAATAATAGGGATTATGTTGATTTTTTTATCTTTGAAAGCAAAAGAGGAATATGTGTTCATTATGCAACTGCAATGGTTGTTTTAGCAAGAGCAGCAGGGTTGCCAGCTAGATACGTGGAAGGGTATGTAGCAAAGGAATTAGATACAGAAACAGGGAAATATATCGTAAGACAAAAACATGGTCATGCATTTCCAGAAGTTTATATAGCAGGTTATGGGTGGATGACATTTGAACCCACTGTTTCAGATGAAAGTGGTAATGAATTTGTTTTGTTTTTGTCAAATGTAATAAAAAAAATACAATCCATAGCTTCTCATGTTTGGATGGTGTTTTTAGATATACCTTTGTGGATAAAGCTTTTGTTAATACCATATTTATTCTTTGTTTTTTGGATATTTATAAGGATGTTTATTTATATTAGTTATAGATTGTGGGAAAAAAGAGTTTATAAGTATAATGGAAAAAAGGCTCTTGAAAGTATTTTTAGAAAAATAGAAGCTACTTTAAAAAAGATAGATCTTGGTATAAAAAAATACGAAACCCCTTCAAACTATGCAAGTAGGGTTTTAAAAGAGGGAAATTTAGATATATATAGTTTTATATATAGTTTTAACAAATGTAAATATGGAGGAATAGAACCTACTTGGGAAGAGATAAAAAGTGGAGTTGACACCTTTAAAGATATTAAAAAGCATGTAAAAAAGAATAGGGGAAGATTAAAATCAATGTTTATTTAAAATTCATTTTAACTCATCCAGGGATAGGTAAAATCCTGGTATGAATTTTTTTATAAAAAAGTCAACTTCTGCAAGTCCTAATTTTGATATATGTGAATATAATGATTTTTTTGCCTCTTTAAATTCGTTATTTCCGGATTTCTCCTCTTCAATGCATTTTATATATGCAGAAATTTTATCAGCTGCTTTTACAAAAATCCATTCTTCTTTGTCATTTTGAATGAGTATTTCTCTATATACATCCTGTATATCTTCAGGTAGCATAGAAAGGATTTTTTCATTTGCCTTATCTTCTATATCTTTAAAAACCTCTCTCATTTCATGGTTAAAATATTTGATGGGGGTGGGAAGATCACCTGTTATTGTTTCACTTGCATCATGATATAGTGACAAAAGTGCACACCTATCAGCATTTACATTTCCATTAAAATACTTATTTTTAATTACAGCTAAAATATGAGCAATCATTGCAACTTGCAGACTGTGCTCGGCAATATTCTCTGTACAGGTATTTTTCATAAGGCTCCAGCGATTTATGTATTTGAGCCTTGATAAAAAAGCCATGAAGTTGTATGTATCATTTTTTTTATTTTGCTTTTCTGTCATGTTAATATCAGCCTTTCTATTATAAGTAATAAAGATATATTTATTAAAATTTATATAGATTATTATAACATGTATTTAAAAATCTTCTATAGAAATTTTATAAAACACACTTTCCTTTTTAAAACCAAAAATAGAACATTTTTCAACAGTTTGAGGATGATAAAATTTTGTGGTATAGTTATACTTAGGATTTATGTGTTTTTTTGCAGAAAAAACACAGTACTGGCGGATACCTTTTCAAAATAGAAACCATAGCTAAAAAACAATAAAAAATATTTTAAAAATTACCTATGATAAAGTAAAGGTGGTAGCTAAAATTATGGCATCGAAGAAAAAAACAAGATACCAAAGACAAAATATTAAAACAAAGAAAAAGCTTGCTTTTCTTATTTTAGCTGAACTTTTGTTAATTGGAGCACTTTATTTATTTGAAAGTATTGTTGCACGAATTTTGTTTTTAATTGTTATTTTGCTTTTGCCAGTTTTATTTACTATGCATAAAAAAACTGATAAGAGAAAAGTAAAAAAGGCAGAAGATATTGAATATAACAATATAAAAACCAATTTTAATGAAAATAATGAATTTTATTATGAAAAAAAGGATTATAGATTAAAAAAACTTGATAATAAAAATATAAATTTTATTATAGATAAAGAAGAGGAAAAACTTTTTTTGGAAAATCAAAACCAATCTTTAAAAGATGAGAATAAAGAGCTTAGGGAAAAAGTACTTAATTGGGTTGAAACCGTTGATTATTCTGCTTCTATTTTTAAAAAAATTATTAATAATTCAAAAGAAGAGATGGAAAATGATGGAGAAGATGAGTATGCAGAGGATGATATTGTAGAAGATGAAGAAGATGAGTATGCAGAGGACGATATTGTAGAAGATGAAGAAGATGAGTATGTAGAGGATGATATTGTAGAAGATGAAGAAGATGAGTATGCAGAGGATGATATTGTAGAAGATGAAGAAGATGAGTATGCAGAGGACGATATTGTAGAAGATGAAGAAAATGAGTATGCAGAGGACGATATTGTAGAAGATGAGGAAGATGAGTATGTAGAGGATGATACTATAGAAGATAATATACAAAGCCCTCCAATAGAATTATTGGAAGAGCCTGGTTATGAAAAGAATTCTGTTTTAGCAAAATTTAATGCCAGGAAAAATGCTGAAAAACTTATTAATACTTTAAATAGTTTTGGTGTTAAAGCTAAAATAATAAATATAAGTGAGGGGCCATCAGTAACAAGATATGAGCTTCAACCTGATTATGGAGTTAAAGTAAGTAAAATTGTAAGTCTTACAGATGATATTGCGCTGAATCTTGCCGCACCTAGTGTGAGAATAGAAGCGCCTATACCAGGAAAATCAGCCATTGGTATTGAAATTCCAAATAAAAAGGTTATGCCAGTATTACTAAGAGAAGTAATTGAATCCCAAGATTTTTTAAATCACCCATCAAAGCTTGCTTTTGCTGTGGGAAAAGATATTGCTGGGACATCGGTTATAGCGGATATTGCCACAATGCCTCATTTACTCATTGCAGGAGCTACTGGCTCAGGGAAAAGTGTCTGTATAAATACAT